>JAZKEH010000460.1:0-5457 GCA_040387155.1 Pseudomonadota bacterium
GGTACTGTTGGATGAACTTCGGTCACACCGGTGACTCCTACGGTGTGGGCAATTCGCTGTTTACCTACGAAGCCTTCAAGGTGTGGGGCAACCAGATCCATTCGATCAATGCCTTCTTCACCGGCTTCAATATCTCGCGTGCACGCTTCTGGCCGTCGTCGGATCCAGTCTACAAGTAAGCAAAGCACTGCAGTAAGCGCCAAACAAAAACGGCGGGCCAAGGCCCGCCGTTTTCTATTGCAAACCAGCATCTCGCGATGCTGTGGCCGTGATCAGAAGCGGAACTTCAGGTTAACGAAGTAACGACGACCCAGCACATCGTAGAACCCGGCGGAAGTAGAGCCGGATCCATTCAGTACAGTTGTGCCACCGCCGTTAACAGCAGCAATCGTCTGTACCTGGCCTGCGCCGATACGTTCTGGTTGTGTATCGAACAGGTTGTCGACACCACCGCTGATACCGATGGTGTCGGTGACGTTCCAGTTACCGGTCAGGTTGAAGATGCTGTATTCACCGGCACCCTGGGTAGTGGTGGTCGGATCAGTCACCGCCAGCGAGTTATCAACCGCTGGCAGGTAGCGCCAGTTCAAACCCATGTCCCAATTGGAGTGCGAGTAACGCAAGGTGGTAACCATGCGCCAATCGAACATGCCGCCACGCGCCAGCGTGCCTTTGTTTTCCAGCGGCGTTGCCGTTGGGAACTCTTGCGCCTTGAACTCGAACAATTTGGACGCGGAGATGTTCAGCGACAACGAACCCGGAATGCTTTCCAGACCCATGTCGTCGAAACCGGCGCGCCAGTTCAGGTTGGCATCCACACCAGAGGTCTCGATCAGGCCCAGATTCTGGAACTGCGAGTTGACCACGGCTGCTGCACCGCTGCGTTCATCGCGAACGATGTTGGCGCAAACGCCGTTTGGATCGTCCACTGCATAGGTCGGGTTGCTCTGACCATCGCGGTTGAAACACAGATCGTACGAGGTCTGTGCACCGACGGTAGCGATGGCATCCTTGATTTCAGCGCGGTACCAATCGACCGACAAGGTGGTGTCTGCAATCCATGCTGCGCTGAACGGTGAATTGAATACACCACCGAAGGTGAAGGTCTCGCCTTCTTCGCTGAGCAGGTTACGGTTACCACTGCTGTTCTGCAGGATGACGCCATCGGCACGGCCACCCACGTAGTTGTTCGGATCAGCTGAAAACTCCGAGGTGTTGTTGCCGATCAGGGCGGCACACAGCGCCTGCGCTGCTGCACGGTTCGGGTTGGACGGGTGGTTACCCGTTGTCTCACGCGTATCGGCACGGCAGTAGTCCGGACCGCGCATCGTCACTGCCTGGCTGCTGGCATCCAGGAACAGCTCGTTGATGTTCGGCGCGCGGTTGGCCAGCTGATAGCCGCCACGGAAACGCACCAGATCAATTGGCTGCCAGCTGAACAAGGCCTTGTAGGTCGGCACGCGACCACCGGTGTTGCCGTAGTCAGAGGTGCGATAGCCCAGTTCCAGTTCCAGGTTCTGCACCAGGAACATGTCGCTGATTACCGGCACCAGCAATTCGGCAAAGGCTTCACGCACACGGGTCTGACCCAATACGTTGGCCTGGGCGAAGGCGCCTACCGGAATGTCGATGATGGAGTTGCTCTCGCGGCTCGCGTCCGGCATGTAGGCGAAATCGTTTTCACGATAGACGGCGCCAACGGCACCGCGCAGTTCACCAGCGGGCAGATCAAAGATCGCGCCTTGCGCGGTTGCTTCAATCACGTCCTGTGACAAACGCGTGCGGTCAGTGTAGCTGGCGCTGATGGCGTTCTTGCAATCCTGGCTCAGGTCTTTCGCCACCAACCCAGTGGTACAGGTTGCACGGGCAGAACCGGCGCCGGTGATGTTGGCGCCACGGCCGAAGTTCGGTGCCTGCACGATACGCTGCCAGCGGCTGGTCGACATGAAGCCGATGTAATCAAGGTCAACGCGCGTCTGGCCGCTGGACACATAGGCATCCCAGGTCCAGTCGTTGAATGGCAGTGAGCCCCGCAGACCGGCGGTGATCTGGAACAGGTTGGTGGCGTTGTCGATGGTACGTGGCGGCAGGTTGTTGAAGGTGCCACCAATGCGCCATGGCGAGTTGGTGCCGGAGATAACCACTGGCGCGCCGGTAATCGGATCATAGGTGATTGCCGTCGTCGCGTTGCTGGTAACGTCAGCGCCACGCGAGCTCAACAGCGCATCAAGTTCAGTCGGCACCGGGAAGGCCTGTGAGTTGGTACAACCACCCATGGTTGGGCAGTTCAAGCCGTAAGCACCACCGGCGACATATTCCGGCAGGGTCGAGCCGTTGGCCGCACGCGATGGACCGTAGAGACCACTGCCGTAAGGAATCGATGCACCGAAACCACCGACTGCGCCGCTTGGCTGCAGTACCTGCGAGTTGGTGGTGCTGACGAAGTTCATGACGGTATAGGTTTCGAGGTTGTCAGTGATTTCGAAGTTGGCTTTGCCGAACATCGAGAAGCGTTCCATCGGGCTGGAATAGCGGAAGTCCAGGTTGTTCTGGATCAGCGTGCCGTCGGGACGGATCTTGTAGTTGGGGTCGTTGATGATGTCGCCGTTGAAGCCCAGGCCCTGGCGTTCCTGCTTGTAGAGCGTGTTGTTGTCGTTGAACAGGAAGTTGGTGCTGATCGGCACGTTGTAGCCGGCAGGACGCTCGGGAAACAGCGCATTGGTTGCTGCCTGCGACGGACGGTTGGTGCCCGGCTCGTAGGCGAAGCCGTTCATGCGGCCGTTGGTGCCGGCGTTGGTGTTGGAGTCTTTGAGCGCATCGACATAGAAGTCACGGTCGATACCCAGCACTTCGCCACGCTCGGTCCATTCCACGCCCAGCATTGCATTGCCACGGCCGTTATCCAGACCGGAGCCCAGCAACAGGCTGATGCGGTTCTCTTCACCATCGCCTTGTTCGGTCACGCCGGTGCGGAACTGCAGGTCCATGCCTTCGAACTTGTCGCGCAGTTTGAAGTTGGTAACGCCGCCGAGGGCGTCGGCACCGTAGGTAGCGGACGCGCCACCGCTGATGATCTCAACGCTTTCCAGCGCCGAGGAAGGGATGGAGTTGGTATCGATAACCAGGGTCGAGTTGACCGGCTGGCCGCGGCGGCCGTCGATCAGGACCAACGTGCGGTTGGAACCGAGGCCGCGCATGTTGACGGTCGAGATACCCGGGGTGCTGGTGGCGCTCGGGAAGACGTCAGAGGTGTTGAACTGGGTGTTGGACGGGACGAACTGTGGCAGTTGGTTCAGGACGCTTTCGACTGCCAGCGTGCTCGACTCTTCAAAGCTCTCGCTGCCCACGGTCACGATCGGGCTGGCGGCCTGCAGGTCGCGGCGGACGATGCGGGAACCCGTGATAACTACTTCTTCCAGGGCCTTCTCGTCGGTAGCGGCGGTTTGCTGGGCCATGGCCAGATCGGCATAACCCAGGCTGATGGCGGACAGGATTGTCGCGGCCATGACTCCCCCACGGAGTTTGTTTATCCGGTGTTGCGGATTCAGTACTTGCATGATTTTTCTCCCATTTTATTGTGTTTGCGATCAAGAGCCCGACCGGTTCGGTACGGGTCCCGTCGCGCACGCGAACATAGGGAGCTGGCGTGGCAGCGGCTTTAAAGGGAGGCTTTGGACTTATGAAAAGATGTGAATATTGCCCAAACGGGTCATTTCCGGTGGTATCGCCGGCAGTTTCAGCAGGGTTTGGCCTGATTCCGGCCCCCGGTAGCGGCACGCTGTAATAGCTCCGTTGCTGTCCGAACTGTTGCGGTTTCGGGCAATGCACCAGGTACAGGATGACCACCTCCCCGGAGCGAAATGAATATCTGGATGTAATGCGCGCCACTCTGATGATGCTGGGCGTCGTTCTGCACACCTCCCAAATCTACAACCCCATCGGCAGCTGGCTGGTCCGCGCCGAAGATGGCCACATCTTTTTCTACTACCTGATCCAGACGATTACTGCCTTCCGGATACCGGCCTTCTTCTTCCTGTCAGGCTTCTTCAGCACGATGCTGATACTTCGCACGGGATACGGAGCTTTCTTCCGGTCCAGGCTCAGGCGGATTGCGATTCCCCTGGTGGTGACGGGGTTGACGCTGAACATGCTGCAAACCTGGCTCCTCAACGCAACCGGCTGGACCGACACGGGGCTCGCGGCCTTCCTGCTGCGAGGCGAATGGGTCCAACACACGTGGTTTCTGGTCAACCTGCTGGCCTACGTGGGGGTGCTGACCCTCCTCGGGACATTCAGTCCAACGCTGGCCTGGTTCAAGGTGATCAGTGCCGCGCTCGACAGAATGCCCTTCCCTGTTCTGCTCGTTCTACTGCCCTTGCCTTCGGTATTTCTTATTGGCCTTGGCACAGTGGGCGTGCCGATCTACACCGGGGTGCTCGGCATTATGGATCTGCATACCCTGTTCCTGTATGTCGCCTTCTTCATGGTGGGCTGCCTGGTGTTTTCGAACGACCGCCTGTTCACAAAGTTCACGTCGCAGAAGTTCACCCCGCTGATGCTGTGGGCCAGTCTCGCACTGGCGCTCTACATCTGGCTGCCCGCATTGCCGAATGAGCTGCTGAAATCCGTGGCAACCACTTACCTCCGCTTTTCCATCCACTGGCTGGGGGTGTGCGTTTTTCTGCGGCTGTTCAAGGCGCTGCTCCATCGGATCACGCCGCTATGGAAGGCCCTGAGCGAAGCGTCCTACACCGTGTATCTGTCCCACCACTTCGTCGTGGTGAGCCTCGGCATTGTCTTCGTCAAGCTGGCGGTGCCGGCGGTGATCGGGTTTGTTGTGATCGTGCCGCTGACGCTGGCGCTTACGTTCTGGCTGCACAGCCACCTGGTGGCGCGTTATCCAGCACTGAGCTTGCTGTTCAATGGCAAGGCGATTACTCCAACCGCGCCAGCCCAGTACGGGACGCCCGCGTAATCAGTGCTGCGATTTCGTGTCGCAGCTGAAACTGTCGTTATGCGGCTGGCACACTGCGGGCCAGCCATGTTGCTTCCAGTAATCCACCAAACCGAAATCCACCAGCATCTGGCGGAAGTCTTCGGTAGCGCGCATCTTGTCAAACACCGGTAACCACGCCCAGAAAATGGACGTAGAAACTTTGCCCATGGCGCCCCGCATCAGCGCATTGGCCGACTCGATATCGCCGTGGTACGCCGCCAGTGCGCTGTAGAAAACATCGTCGCGGGAATTTTGCGCCGTGCTGGCCATGTAGCTGATCACGCCCTGCCGCACTACTTCCGCATCGTTGTAACTGTTCAACAAATGCACGAGTTCGGGTGGCAGATCTTTCAGGTTCTCAGTCGTCGGCGCTTCATTTCTGCCGAGAGCCAGCAACACTTCCACGGTAGTGCCCCACCATACCGACTTGAGTTCGTTGCCCAATGCAAACTCCTTTCTGG
>JAZKEH010000461.1:0-3786 GCA_040387155.1 Pseudomonadota bacterium
GTGGTTGATACGCAGCGTCATCCGGCTCTCACGGCCATGTTCTGCACACACCCAGGCACTCATGATCGGCGACAGCGTCAGCGCGACAATGCCGGACAGGATGACCGCGATCGCCAACGTCAGGGCAAACTCCTTGAACAGGCTGCCGGTAAAACCGGAGACGAAGCCGATTGGAGTGTAGACAGCACCCAGCGTGAACGTCATCGCAATGATCGGCGACATCAGTTCGCGTGAGCTCAACAATGCCGCATCAATACGGGTACGGCCTTCCTGTACATGGCGCGCGACGTTTTCGACGACAACAATGGCGTCATCCACTACCAGCCCGACCGACAGCACCACGGCCAGAATCGTCAGCAGGTTCAGCGAAAAACCCAGCATGTAGATCACAGCAATGCTGCCAAGAATGGAAATTGGAATCGCGACCAGCGGCACCAGGGAAGTTCTGAAGGATCCCATCAATACCAATACAACGATGCTGACCAGCAAGATGGTTTCAAACAGTGTTGTGAAAATCTCGCGCAGCGAGTCGCGCATATAGGTGGTGCCGTCTTCGGCAATATTGATTGAGAGTCCGGCCGGCAAGGCGGCGTTGATGGACGCCAGTTTTTCGTACACGGCATCGCCTATCGCGATTTCGTTGGCACCGGGCATTGGCCAGATCGACAGGAACAAGGTCAGTTCCTGATCGTTGCGGGCGTTGACGCTGCCACGGGTCTCGCCGATCTCGACGCGGGCAATGTCACCCAGCCTGACCACGGCTTCTTCGCGTTCTACTACGACCAGCCGCTGAAAGTCTTCGGCAGTCTGTAACGTGGCATTGCTGAGCAGGTTGAATTGCTGCGAGGCATTCTCGGTCTTGCCGACGGTGGCAATGACGTTGTTGGCGCGAATGGCGGCAAGCACTTCATCGGCACCGATGTCGAGTGCGGCGATCTTCGCCGGATCTATCCACACGCGCATCGCCGGTGAACGACCGCCCTCCAGACCGACGCGTTGCACACCTTCAATGCCGGCCAGCTGCGGATTGACCTGGCGTTCCATGAAGTCGGTCAGTTCAGTGCGAGACCAGGCGTCGCCTTTTACATCGAGATAGAACAAGGCGGCGGAACGATCGGCACGCACGACTTCAACGGCAGGATCTTCGGCACCTTCAGGCAATTCGTAACTGATCTGCGCCAGTCGTGTGGTGAGTTCTGCCAATGCGCGAGTGCTGTCGGCTTCGAGGTCCAACCAAGCAGTGACGCGACTGGTGCCGGCTGTCGTCGTGGTATCGACGTAGTCGACGCCAGGAATCGTCATCGCCACTTCTTCAATGGTCTCGGTAATGAAACCCTGTACAACTTCTGCCGACGCACCGAAGTAGGCAGTCGTGATCTGCAACGACGTGCTTTCGATTTGCGGAAATTGCAGCACCGGAATTTCGCGTACGGCAAACAGGCCTGCCAGCAGGATGACGACAGAGATAACGATGGCCAGCGTGGGCCGTTTGACGAAGATATCCATCAGGGAGTTCCCGCGCTGCCGCCGGTTTCCACCGGCACACTACGGTCAGCACGTTCACCGACATGCACGAGGATGCCTTCATACAACTTGAAGGCGCCTGCAGCCGCCACCTGGGTGCCCTGCGCGAGCCCGCCTCCGCTCGCGATCAGTGCACGTTCATTTTCAATCAGCTTCACTTGCACTTGCTGGCGCGACGCACGAAAGGCATTGCCGTCCTGCCGCAACACAAACACATACTGACCGAGCGGATCGTTCTGCACCGCGAGTGCTGGCACCTGCAGCAAGGCTTCCGGCTCAGCAATGGGCACTTGCAGTTGTACGACAGTCGAAGGGACGTAGCGTTGCGCATCATTCACGATGCTCGCACGATAGCCTCGACTGCGGTTGTTTGCGTTGAGCACGGTGTTTTCCGCAATGACCGTAGCTGTGGTATTGCCGGCAACTCCCACTGTGTCATTGCCAATGGTCGTCACCGCTACTGTCGCACCCACCGGTAGTTGCGGATAGAACTGCGGCATCTGGAAATCCACCCACATGTCGGCGGTGTCGCCGATCAGGCTGGCGATCAAGGTGTTGTCCGGCAGGTACTGGCCGACTTCAAAGTTATGCAGGCCGGCGCGACCATCGAAGGGTGAGCGCAGTGTCTTCTTCTCGATCGTACGTTCCAGCACACTGATCTCGGCTTGCGCTGCTGTCAGATCAGCCTTCGCCTTGTCCAACTGGTCCTGGGTGGCGACCCGCGTTTCCAGCAGCTTGCTGATGCGATCATGAACCAGACGGGTCACTTCAGCTCTTGCCTTGGCCGCTTCCAGATTGGCTTTCTCTACTGCGATATCCAGTTGCACCAGCAACTGACCTTTCCTGACCAGATCACCGGAGCGGAAATTCACCGCCGTGATCTCGCCGCCGATTTCATTGGTCAGATCGAGGCGCTGTGGCGCAACGATTTCACCGATGACGGCAATCGTCTGGGTGTACTCCGCCGGCATTACGATGGCAGTCTCTACCGTTTCGGATTGTTCCGGATAGGCTTCTGCGGCAGCGATCGAGGACTGGATCTCCATGACCTTGTAGGTGGCCAGTACGCCAAATACCGCCAGGCAGCCACCCACGGTAAGGGCCCATTTCATGAAACTCATTGGAGTGATCTCGTAGCGAAATGAAGACAGCAAGACATGCAAGCTGATACCCGGATTCTGGGCAAGCTTGCGCGACAAATAAAGGCCCTTTCAAGGGGCCACATACGGAGTTTGGCGTAGCTTACCCCTGCTGGTGACAGGGGTTTGACGGGAATGGATCAGACCAGCGCGTAGTAACGCACGATATTGCCGGCTTCCTTGCGTTTGCCGACACCCACGATGACATGACGCATCAGCCAGTCATGCTTGCCCTTCTCCACTTCAAAGGTCGGGAAGGCGCGCAAGTAGTAATCGGTTTCCGGCACCACCGGACCATTCTCGAAGATCCACGCGCGTATCTTCACCATCGTGTCGGAGTAACGGCCCCACAGATAACCCTTGTTGTAGATCATGATCAAGGTGCCGTCGTCTTCTTCCAGCATGTAGCGCGCATCGAAACTCAGCACGTCATCGGGACGGAACAGCGCATAGTCGCCACCGCTGTTCGGCACGGCCTTGCCGTTCAGGCGTGGGCCCTTGATGGTGCCGCTGTCGAGATAGACAGCGCCACGACCGGCACCAGTCGGCATGTTGTTGATGTTCTGGGTGCGGGTGAAGTTGAGATCAATCTCGAAAACGAACTCGAGCTTGGGGTTTTCAAAGGAGGATACTTCGGTGAAGGGGCTTAACAACACCGCGGGCGCAGCAGGTGCCGCTTCAGCCGCCTGCGCCACCTGACTGCTGGCTGCAGCACCCAATGTCAGCGCGGCGGCGCCGAGCGCTGTCATGTCCCCGATAAAGTCGCGGCGGCTCATTGCATTGTTTTCTTCTTGTATTTTGCTGATTTCGTTGCTCATGAAGGGCTCCGGCCTGGTCAAGTCTTGCGAGTCAGATCTAGATGATCCACGCGAAACTGTCGCGCGAAAGTTGTTGTTCGTGTTCGACGAAACGGCGATGTTCGGCGGCGAGGCCTCGCAGAACGAAATAGTCGGCATAACCGGTAATGCCCGTCACGCGATAGCCTTCGTTGAGGACAAGGTGCTGCAATTTATCGCGCCAAAGCCGCACCACATCGTTGCCCAGCGGCAGTGTCGGCATCCCCTGCTCCTTCATACTGGCGGCATAAGCGACGCTGTCGGCGTCCCATGCCTGATACAGCACC
>JAZKEH010000462.1:0-2280 GCA_040387155.1 Pseudomonadota bacterium
CACAAGCATCTGCAGACACTGAATGCCGGCCAGGATCGCATGGTGGCCCTGGTGGAGAGCCTTAAAAAAGCCCCCCAGAATTCTGAACAACAAGCCCTGCTTGCCCAGCTCGACAACGCCCTCGCCGACCACACCGCGACACTGCAGAGCGTCAGCAAAAACACCACGGAAATCGTACTCGCCCAGAACTTCCAGGATCTCGCCAGCCAGTCGATCACCAAGGCCATTCGCATCATCACTGATGTCGAAACCTCGCTGATTTCACTGACGCAGCACACCAACCTGCTGAAACAGCTGTCGCTGATTTCCACCTCGCCTGATTTGCTCGAAAGCAGCGTCACCACTGAGCTGCGTCACAACCTCGACATGATCGAAACACCGCCTGCTGCAGAGAGCGAACATCTCGACCAGGACGATGTAGACAATCTGTTGTCGAGTCTGGGCTTCTGATGCAGTAAAAGCGGGGCAAGCCAAGGCGTGCCCCGCTGCAGTAACAAGAAGAAAAAGTAAAACGCAAAAAAAACAACAAGACAGACCGCCAGACCAACGCTCGATCGGGACACTACAACAACATGACCGGCCAGACAGAACCATGACATCTTCCGCCTTGCTGATCTCGGATGATGCCGAGCTGAACCAACGCATCAACACGGTCTTTGAATTCATCGACTATTCGTTGGGTATTGCCGGCTGCAACACGAAGCAGGTGACAAACCAGCTGGAATCCGACGCACAGTTTGTCATCGCGATGTTGTCCGTGAAGGACGGCGAACAGGAAGCGGAATTGCTGGCGACACTGAATCGTCTGCGTCCCTCGTTGCCGGTGTATCTGCTGGTTGACGAAGCCGATCCCGCCGGCGCGCCACCAAAAGGTGCCAGTGGCTTCATCTCACACCCGGTGCAGTACCGCAAACTGCTGGGCATCGTGCGCCATGCCGAGAAAGAAGGCCGCAAAACCGTGCGTGCACTCAACGGCCCTTCGGTTTCACTGACTGGCCAAAGCGCCAAACTGAAAGAAATCCAGGCGCTGATCCGCCATGTCGCGATGACCGACGCTAACGTGCTGTTGCTCGGCGAATCCGGCACCGGCAAGGAAGTGGTCGCGCGTTCTATCCACTTCCTGTCACTGCGCAACGATCACCCTTTTATCGCCGTCAACTGCGGCGCAATACCACCCGAATTGCTTGAATCCGAATTGTTCGGCCACGAAAAAGGCGCCTTCACCGGCGCCATCAGCACCCGCAAGGGTCGCTTCGAACTGGCCGAAGGCGGCACCCTGTTCCTCGACGAAATCGGCGACATGCCGCTGAACATGCAGGTCAAACTGCTGCGCGTCTTGCAGGAACGTTCCTTCGAACGCGTTGGCGGCACCAAGACCATGCAAGCCAACGTGCGTCTGATTGCCGCCACGCATCAGGACCTCGAACGCAAAATCGGCGAAGGCAAGTTCCGCATGGATTTGTTCTACCGTCTCAACGTATTCCCCATCGAACTGCCGCCACTGCGCGACCGCACCGACGACATTCCGCTGCTGATCCGTGAATTCTCCCTGCGCATGGAACTCGATCACCGTAGCCCGATCCGCTTCGATGGTTCGGCGATTCACGCGCTTTGCCAACATCCGTTGCCGGGCAATGTGCGTGAACTGGAAAACCTGGTTGAACGCTTGGCCATCCTGTATCCGGGCGAAACCATCACCAACAAGAAATTGCCTGAGCGCTATCAGGCTGCTCTGGGCGAGCCGCAGCGGCCGATCGAAGTGCCTGATTACCAGGAGCGTTCGTCCATCGATGAAGTTGAAATCCCCTATTCCCATTCTCCGGTTCCTACTCGTAATGGCAGTAGCAGTAGCAATGGTGGTTTGCCACAAGCGGACGACATTGATCTGAACAGTTCGATTGATCTGAAACAGTACCTGTTCGATCTCGAAAAAGAGCTGATTCAGCGGGCGTTGAGCAATTCGGATTGGGTTGTTGCCAAGGCTGCCAAAGTGCTTTCCCTTCAACGCACGACATTGGTTGAGAAGATCAAGAAGTTTGAGATTCAGAATCCTGTTTTGTGATCTTTGGGGTGTAGCGTACGGCGTTTGAGCGGGCTGGGCGTATAGCCTCCGCGAACTGTCGCCCTCCGCTGGATTTTTTCAGCTGCTGCGGTGCGATGGGCCTGCGGCCCACTGCTCCTCGCAGTTAGCTGAAAAAATCTACGCGGGAAAACGGCTCCTTTATGTTCGCTACGCCTATACCCCCAGCCCACTCAAACGCCCTCGGATGAAGTTGCGGG
>JAZKEH010000463.1:0-1995 GCA_040387155.1 Pseudomonadota bacterium
TGGCGCTGATGGTAGTGCAAAAAGCGAGCGGAAGTTACCGGGACGGCTTCCTAAAGCTACCGCAGCAAATCCAGCTTGTTTGCACGTTGCCTGCGCATTTTCCCGTCAGGCTGACTGCGTTTCTGCCGGGAATTTCTCCTTCGTTTGATCTGGATTCAGCTTTATGTCATCAAGCCCGTTATAATGATGCCTATGAACTACATGATTACACCTTGCCGCCGTTTGCCCTTCATGGCCCGCTTGCTGAAGCTGGCCAGCGTTGTGCTGACGCTTGCTGCTGGCACTGGTGTGCTCGCCCAGCCAATCAGGGATGAATACGCCTTCATTGGTTACCACGAGTCGGCTGTCGATAACCGCATTGCCAGGCTGGAAAAAAAGCTTGCCTCGGGCGAAGTGACGCTGGAATCGCGCGGCAATCGCGGCTATCTGGACTCGCTGCTGGCTGCGCTTGAAATCGATCCTCACTCGCAAACGCTCATCTTCTCGAAGACCAGCCTGCAATACCCCTTGATCAGCGCGAAAACACCGCGCGCGATTTACTTCAACGACGACACCTACATTGGCTGGGTACAGAACAGCACGATCATTGAAGTGATGACGGTGGATGCGAAAGTGGGCACTACGTTCCATGTGTTCAACAATATCCCTGACACTTTGTCCGACAACAAGAAGCCCATCGAGTCACATGCGCAGCGTTGCCTGGTCTGCCACGATTCCACCGGCGCGACCGGCGGCGGCGTGCCGTTGGTACTGGCGCGTTCTTCGCTCTACAGCATCAACGACATCAATCTGCGGGATGTATCCGGTGTGGGCAACGTTACTGACAAGACGCCCGTGAGCGAGCGCTGGGGCGGCTGGTATGTCACCGGCCTGCACGGCGATCAAACCCATCTCGGCAACATACAACTGCAGGGGCCGGAAGACCTGCCACGCGTGAACGAACTGCTGCGTGGCAACCTGTCTACACTGGAAGGGCTGTTCGACACCACACCCTATCCAACGCCTACCAGCGACATCGTGGCGTTGATGGTGCTGGAGCATCAGTTGGCCATCCAGAACCAGCTGGGCTATGTGAAGTTCAAGGCGCCCGCGGTGTTGAGCCGTACCCGCTTTGCCAGCGGCGATGGCGGCATCAGCGCCGCCAGTTGGGCGGACTTGCCCGCAGCCGGCCAGCGCGCCTTGGGCAAAATGCTCGACGAATTGGTAAGCCTGCTGTTGTTCAAGGATGCGGCCACCTTCACGGCACCGATTGAAGGATCACCGGAATACAAGAGCAGTTTTCTCGCCAGCGGCCCGCGCGATGGCGCCGGCCGTTCGCTGCGTGACTTTGATTTGCAAACCCGACTGTTCCGTTACCGGCTCAGCTATCTCGTCTATTCGGAAGCGTTCGATGCGTTGCCGCCCTATGCCAGCGACTATGTTTACCAGAAGCTGGCCGCGATTCTGGAAGGCCGCGACAGTGATCCCCGCTTTGCCTACCTTACCGAACGTGAGCGGCAGGATGTGCTCGCCATCCTGCGTGATACCAAGCCTGCCATCCTGCCGTATCTGGCGCCCCCAGGCGGTTGATCGCAGCAGCGTTCCAACACGCAGTGCAGTAATCACCGCGTTTTCTCCCTCCGGCAAACCTGCTAAGTTGGCCGCGCGCTTACCAATGGGGGACACGCCGATGAAAACAACAAAAACAAAACTCCTGGTATTACTGACTGGCCTCGCACTTGCGGCCTGCTCAGATCAATCTGGACAACCTGCTGCTGAAACAGCAGCGCCTGCCGCACCAACCAGTGTAGCCAGTACCAGCGCATCGGCGCCCGCCTTCACGGCTGAACAGCTTGCTGCACAACCAACACAAAACTGGATCACCAGCGGTGGCAGTCTTTACAACCAGCGTTTCTCGCCGCTCGCAGCCATCAACAAGACCAACATCACGCAGCTGAAGGCCGATTGGCAGGTCCATCTCGACAGCGGGCTCGGTCCGCAACACAGTGGTCAGGG
>JAZKEH010000464.1:0-4080 GCA_040387155.1 Pseudomonadota bacterium
CCTGCCGTCTTTGGCAGCGACAGGCCTCTCCCACCCGGCGCCTGCACTACGTTGCCTGTGAGCTGCATCCATTCACGCAAATTGATATGGAACGCTTGCATGCCCACTTTCCAGAACTGGCTGAACACAGTGCGGCGTTGCTGCGTCTTTATCCCGACCACACCGCCGGGGTTCATCAGCTTGAAGTACTGGTTGGCAAACATCGGGTCACCCTCACATTGCTGTTGGGTGATGCTGCGGAATTGCTGGCTGATTACGCAAAGGACCAACAGCTCACGATTGACGCCTGGTTTCTCGATGGGTTTTCACCGAAAAAGAATCCCCAACTGTGGGAGCCGGCGTTGCTGCAGGTATTGGCGCGCTGCAGTCATGAGCATACGACATTGAGCACCTATTCAGTGGCAGGCGGCTTTCGCGCCGCCCTGGCTGCCATTGGTTTTGAGTGCCACAAGCAAAAGGGCTTCACCGGCAAGCGTCACATGCTGACTGCCACCATGGTGCGTAATGCGCTCCCGCAACCGCTGCCGGCACGAGCCTCGCATGGGAAGACTGTCTGCATCGTTGGCGGTGGGTTGGCCGGATGCAGTACCGCCTTTGCACTCGCCGACTCTGGCTGGACCGTGCATGTACTCGAAAAAGGCAACAGTCTCGCCAGCGCTGGCTCTGGCAATCTGCAGGGAATTCTTCACTGCAAACCTGGCGCGGCCAATTCCGTCGACAACCATTTCAACCTGCACGCGTATCTGTATTCACATCGTCACTATCGCGCGTTGCGACAACGCGGCTTCGCCTGGCACGAATGCGGCATGCTGCAGGTGGGATTTGATGCGGAGCAGTTGCGCCGTTTCCAACGTATTCATGCCAGCGGCCGCTATAGCAAGTCCATCCTGCGGGAGGTCGATGCCGCAGAGGCCAGTACGTTGGCCGGTGTTACGCTACAACACGCGGCGCTTTATTTTCCCCTGTCAGGCTGGCTATCGCCCGCTGAACTATGCCGCTTCTACTGCGCACACCCGTCAATAACCGTGCATGCAAACACCTCGGTCACTGAGCTGGTTCAACAGGATAGTCGATGGCAGCTGCATGCCAACGATGATCGCCGCTTTGACTGCGATGCTGTGATTCTGTGCAACGCAGCTGACATCTACGACTTCCCTCACTGTCGTGCGCTGCCGATCATCAGCAACCGTGGGCAGGTGGATGTCTATCAGGGCTCTGCCAGTACGGCATTACGTAGCATCCTGTGTGGCCAGGGCTATGTGACGCCCGCAATGGGAGGACTGCAAAGCATTGGGGGCAGCTATTACGTTGAAGGCACGAGCAATGAGAAGAATCGTTTGACGCACCTGCAACTGGTCAGCCGCATGGATAGCTCACTGGCTCAGGAATTCGCTACCTCATTGCCGGTGCAGCAACGTGTAGGCCAACGTTGCCAGACACCTGACCGCATGCCATTGGTCGGCGCCATTGCACCGGAATATCCAGGGCTTTATCTGAATGTGGGTCACGGTTCCAACGGGCTCGCCCGCACGCCGCTGAGTGCAGCGCTGATTGCCAGCATGCTGAATGCGACGCCACCGCCATTGGCTGAGAGCTTGCGCAAGCTGGTGGATCCCGCGAGATTCGGCCGAAAAACAGTTAGCTCAAGAACTGCGTAAGTGCCTGTGCCAGATACTGCGTATCGCGGCTGCCGGCAAGCTCCCGGATGGAATGCATGGCAAAAGTCGGCACGCCGATATCGACTGTGTTGATGCCAAGTTCGGTAGCGACCAGCGGTCCTATCGTTGAACCGCACCCCATATCGCTACGCACAACAAAACTCTGCAGCGGAACATTGGCCTGTTGGCACAGCTGACGGAACTGCGCGCTGCTTTGGCTGTTGGTGGCATAGCGCTGGTTGGCATTGAATTTCAGCACGGGCCCGCCATTCAGCAACGGGCCATGTTTGCTGTCGTGTTTATCAGCAAAATTTGGATGAATGCCATGTGCGTTATCGACAGACGCTAGCGTGCTGAGGCTCAACTGCCGATGAAAACCTTCATTGGTGCCATCCAGCAGCTTTTCGTTGATGCGTCGCAGCACCGACTCAAGGAAGGGACCGGCAGCACCGGCTGCAGTGGCACTGCCGACTTCTTCATGATCGGTACAGACGAGCAGACGATTGGCCGAACCTGTGCTCTGCAACAAACTGTGCAGGCCGACAAAGCAACTCAACAGATTGTCGAGGCGTGCTGAGGCAATGAATTCTTCCTGCAGGCCAACCAGAGCTGCGGGATTGGTGTCGTACAAACTGATTTCGTAATCCAGCACTTCCTGTACATCCAGCTGTGGCTGTTCGTGGCGAAGTTGCACGGCGAGCAGCTCGCGGAAATTCGGCACATCCTTGTCGGCAGCCTGCAGCAGCAAGGGCAGCAGATCGTTCTGCGCATTGATGCTGCGCTTCTGGTTCTGGTCGCGATCAAGATGAATGGCGAGGCTTGGAATGACGGCAATGGCCTTGCGGAAATCCACCAGCGCGTGCTGTAGCTGTTGCTTGCTGTCGACATAGTGCACACGCCCAGCCAGCGACAGATCACGATCGAACCACGGGTTCAGCAAGACACCGCCATAGACTTCAACACCAAGCTGGAAATAGCCCTGGCGTACGACTTCTGGCAGTGGTTTTACTTTGAGACAGGGACTGTCGGTATGGGCACCGACCATGCGCCAACCGGAAGCGATGCTGGCTTCATCCGCGAGTTGAAACGCGATCAGTGAGCTTTGATTCCGGGTGACGAAGTAGCGGCCAGCGGGAGCAAGCTCCCACGGGCCGGACTCATCGAGCGACTGGAAACCGGCTTCCTGCAACCGGGCTGCCATTGCAGCCACGGCATGAAACGGCGTTGGAGCAGCCTGCAGGAAGTGGCAGAGTTCCTGATTACTGAGCGGCGCCATTGGCTGCAGGTGGTTCGATGCCGAGCAGTTCCACTTCGAAAATCAGCGTGGAATTAGGCGGGATCGGGCCAGCGCCCTGGGCGCCATAGCCAAGTTCGGACGGGATAAAGAAGCGGTACTTGTCGCCCACGTTCATCAGCTGCAAACCTTCAGTCCAGCCCGGGATTACCTGGTTCAATGGGAAGGAGATTGGCTCGCCACGCTCAACGGAGCTGTCGAACACAGTGCCATCAACAAGAGTGCCGTGGTAATGCACACTGACGGTATCTGTTTCTTTCGGCATCGGGGCAGTCGCGTTGGTGGTTTCAGTCAGAGACAAGTACTGCAGACCACTGGCAGTAGTTTTTACACCGGCAGCTTTCGCATTGTTCGCGAGAAAATCTTTGGCCGCCTGGGCAACCTTGTCTGCTTCAGCCTGCTGTCTTGCCTGCACCTGAGCGGACAGCGCTTCAATCGAAGCCTGCATTTCTTCAACGGTCAGTTTCATGTCGCCGCCGGCCATTGCATCCTGAATGCCCTGTACCAGTGAAGGCACATCCAGATCCGAATTGAGACCCTGGCTGGCGAGACCGCCACCGATATTGGCTCCAACTGCGTAGCCTGCTTTCTGCTGCGGCGTGGTCAGTGTGCTCTGGGCATAAACAGCGGAAGAAAACGAAAGGGCCAGTGCCAGCCCGGCAACGCTGTGGCGTACGGAGAATTTCATAAGAGATTCCTGTCGGAAGGCGGCCAGTCCTGCATCGCCGCCAGAGTGGTTAAAGTCCGGAAATACCGGTATGTCCTGCAAATACAAGGCGCGCATACTACCGGGTGCCATGGATAATTACTACCATGGACCCCCTTGCCCTCCTTGGTATTGCATCCGTATGTCCCTGTTTAAACCCACTATTTTCCACCACCGCGCAGTGGTGGGTAGCTTGTTGATCCTTGCTCTTGCCGGCTGCCAGGGACCCTACACCTATACCTTCAATGACAATGTCATTTTCTCGCCGAACGACTCGCGCGACGAGGTTACCAATGTGTTACAGGATGCCGATCTGCAGGGTTGTTTGAACCAGTTTCTGGCCGGCAACAATGGTCAGACGGCACTGACCGATATCAAGCTGCTCGCCTGCCCTGGGATTGGCGTGGAAACGCTCAGCGGCA
>JAZKEH010000464.1:4090-9385 GCA_040387155.1 Pseudomonadota bacterium
CCTCTGGTTCAACTGAAGAATCTGCGGGTCCTCGGCTTACGTAATAATCCGCTGACCACTGTGCAGCCGCTGCAGGAACTGCCGCTGCTGCGTTTTGTTTCGTTGCAGGGGAATGACCGCTTGCGCTGCGCCGAGCTGGACCAGCTGAAGGCTCGCCTGGGCAATACCGTGAGTGCACCCGTTCAGTGTGCTGAGTAATTTGCCGTCGGGTTGCCGCTGTGAAAGCGGAACAGCGCGTCGTCGCTGCTGATCAGCTCGCTTTCCAGCTGACGGAAAAATTCGATACGCGGTTCAATATCTTCCTCTGCATACAACCGCGCCAGTTGCAGATAATCGGCAAAATGCCGTGATTCCGACCGCAGTAACGACGTATAGAATTTCTGCAAATCCGCATCCAGGTGCGGTGCCAGCGCTGCAAACCGTTCGCACGAACGCGCTTCGACAAACGAACCGATAATCATGATGTCCACCAGTCTGGCAGGTTCATGCGTGCGGACATGGTCCCGCAAACCTTGTGCATAGCGCGCGGGGCCGAGATGAGTATAGGGAATGTCCTTGCTGCGCATGAAACTCACCACTTGCTCGAAATGCAGCAGCTCTTCACGCGCAAGCTGTGACATCTTCTCAAGCAAGTCGGGCCGATCGACATAGCGATACATCAATGTCATCGCGTTGGAGGCAGCCTTCTTTTCGCAGTTGGCATGATCGACCAGCAGCGTCGGGATTTCCTGCAAGGCGACTTCTACCCAGGCAGCCGGCGTTTCACCGCGCAAGTGGGCGCGAACGGAAATCAGTTCATGCATCAGCGTCGTCGTCATTGCCATCGCTCGCGTCAGGCAATTGCTCCGGCAGGCTCTTGCTGGCGCGCACACCGAGCGTTTTGAGCTTTTCTGCTCTGCTCACAAGATTGCCGCGACCGCTCAGCAACTTGTTCTGGGCGTCGTTCCAGGCATTCTGCGTTTGACCTATGCGTTCGCCGATCTTGTTGAGGTCCTGCGCAAAGGCCGCGAATTTGTCGTACAGCATGCCAGCCTGACGGGCTATCTCCAGCGCGTGCTTGTTCTGGTATTCGTAGCGCCAGATATTCTGGATCGTGCGTAGCGTGGCCAACAACGTGGAAGGTCCCACCAGCATGATGTTGCGATCGAAGGCCTCAGTGAAAAGAGTGTCATCGTGCTGCACGGCCAGCGTAAACGCTGCTTCTACCGGCAGGAACATCAACACGTAATCGAGTGAACGCAGTCCCGGCAAATCGTGGTAATTCTTGCCGGCCAGGTTTCGGATATGGCTTCTGATCGAGGCAATGTGTTGTTTCAGATACAACTCGCGCTGCTCGTCGTCAGTTGCACCGTGATAGGCCTGATAGGCTGTCAGCGTCACTTTTGAATCGATGACGATGTCTTTCTGTTCGGGCAGATGAACGACCACGTCAGGCTGACTTTTGCGACCATCCTCGTCTTTCAGGCTTACCTGTACATCGTATTCGCGGCCTTTCACCAGACCGGAGCGTTCGAGCACACGCTCGAGAATCACTTCACCCCAGGTGCCTTGCGTTTTGTTCTCACCTTTCAATGCGTTTGTGAGGCGATTGGCGTCATCGCTGATGCGGGTGTTGAGTTCGAGCAGGTTGCGAATCTCTTTCTCTAGCGAGAAACGCTGCTTGGATTCCTTGTCATAGGTCTCGTCGACTTTCTGCTCGAAGGTGCGCAACTTGTCGCCGAGTGGCTGCAACAACTGCTGGATTTGCAGGTTGCTGGTTTCAGTGAAGACTCTACCCTTCTGCTCGAAGATCTCGTTGGCAACTTGGCGGAATTCAAGCGCCATCTGTTCACGCGCCTGCATCAGCATCTGCACTTTCTCTGCGTGCTGCTGACGTTCAACGCTGAAGCCGCTTTCCAGCCTTGCAACCTGTTCTCGCAATTGCTGTGTGGTTTGCAGCTGTTGTTCGAGTTGTGCCTGCACCACTCCACCGCGCTGGTTGATCAGATCGTATTCGGCTTCGCTGGCAGCCAGGTCAGCGGTGAACTGCACCACTTCAGCGGTTAATTGCGCGATACGGGAAGACCGGCGGAAGTTCAGGAATACGCTCACAAGCAGAGCGACGACCAGCAGCACCAGTCCCGCCAATATGAAACCGCCTGTGTCCACGCGAGGGCTCCTTTAGGCCGACACGCGTGAAAAATCGACTCCAAGGCGTTCACCGACTTCCTTGTAGGCTTCGATGACATTGCCGAGATCCTGGCGGAAACGATCCTTGTCCATTTTCTTGCGGGTGCTGGCGTCCCAGATGCGGCAGCCATCGGGGCTGAATTCGTCACCCAGCAACAGTTCGCCCTTGTAGAGACCGAACTCCAGTTTGTAATCCACCAGCAGCATACCTGCATCGGCAAACAGTTTTTTCAGCACAGTGTTCACCTGGAAGGTAAGCTCTTTCATCGCAACGATTTGCGCGGCCGTAGCCCAGCCGAAAGAGATGATGTGAGAGTCATTGATCATCGGGTCGTGCAGGGCGTCACTTTTGTAAAAAAACTCAAACGTCGGCGGATTGATCTCGGTGCCTTCCGCAATACCATAGCGCTTGCAGATACTGCCCGCCGCCAGATTGCGCACGACGCATTCGACAGGAATCATTTGCAGCTTCTTCACCAGTGAATCGGTGCTGTTCAGCACTTTTACAAAATGCGACTTGATGCCAGCAGCGGCCAGCTTTTCCATGATGAAGGCATTGAACAGGTTGTTGACACTGCCCTTCTCGTTGAGCTTTTCCACCTTGGTGCCATCGAAAGCTGAGGTGTCGTTGCGATAATGCATGACGAACAGGTCAGCATCATCGGTACGATAGACGCTCTTGGCTTTGCCTTTGTAAATTTCTTCCCGTTTTTCCATTGCTAACTCCGGTTCAAATCAGAATCTGCCGGCGACATTGCCACCGACCAGCCCTCTTCAGGCGATTGTGTTGCGCAGTAGTTCGAGCAGGCTATTGCCGGCTTCCTGGGTTGCCGCATCGTCAGTAGGTACCGTGGGTTTAACCAACACTTCAATCGACTCGCCAGCTCTCAGCACCTGCAATTGCAGATTGAAGGACGGCAAGTCGTCGTCGCCAAATACACCACCGAGTGTCCACACCTTGCGGAAGAACCCTGCTTCCTCTTCTTCATCAGCGGGTACCTGACCTGGCACATAAACAAGTTCATAAGTGCCTTGTCCAATGTCCTGTGCGACAACCTGCACGCCATTGCGCTGCAGAGCGCGCCCCAATGCGGCCCAGGCGCGGTTGTACTCAGCTCTCAATTCGAGGATCTGGCTGCCAGCGGGTGTCTTCGACAACGCAGCCTTGCCGGCGCTGTTGATATTGCCCGCCAGGAACGACACAGACGAAGCCTGATACAAATCTGCCACATCAGCCAGATAACTGGAGAGCGAGTTCAACACCGTGTATTCGGTTTCGGAATTCATCGACTGTGCCTGGAATGGCACCTGTCCGATGACCGGCGCAGACTGCGGCGCTTCCACTTGCAGCAACTTGATTTCAGCGCTGTTGTCCTGGAATCCGGTTTCGACCGTTACGCGAAATTTTTCCTGCGTCAGTACGTTGCCGTCCAGCACGAACCAACCGGTTTCCATCACGCCGGCGGTTGGGTTTTCAAACGCAATGACAACATTGTTCTGGCGGAAATAATCCCGGATACGCGGCCACACCTGGCTGGGGCTTACATCGACGATGATCCAGCCACGGCCATCCATGCGCTGGATGACAACTTCACGTTCAGACGCGCCTTCGATCGCATTCGGCCGTGGCGGATCAAGGAAAGCCTGTTGCTGGGCTTCAGCCGGAAGATCCGGAATTACCAGCAGGTCGTCGATGATGAAGCTGTCCATGCCAGCGGGCACTTCTGTGCGCGGAATGGTTTCAGCTTTCAGGTAATCACCTTTGCGATCGCGGAACATGCCTTCTTCGCCCACCACCCTGTCCATGCCTGGCACGATGGCCAACGACGAGCAGGCACTGAGCAAGGTCAACAGCGGCAGTGTGACGCATGCTTTGCCTGCAATTCTGTTGGCAGCAATCAAATTCATTACGTTCAGGACTCGCATGGTCATAGAACTCTTCATAGCACTCCACATTGTTGCAACGTAGCGCGCAGTTGGCCGTGGAATTTTGTATCCAGCTCGACCAGCGGCAGCCGCAGCGTACCATTCATTTTGCCCATCTCGGCCAGCGCCCATTTCACGGGTACGGGGTTGCCTTCAAGAAACAGATCGCGATGCAACGCCGCAACGCCTTCATTGAGTTTCCTGGCTTCGGTGGCAAGCTTTTCCCGCTCGGCACTGTTGGCTGCTGCCTGCAAGCCCAGCGCGCAAATGCGCGCCATTACCGCTGGCGCCACATTGGCTGTTACGGAAATATTTCCCTTGGCACCCATCAGAATCAGTTCAAGCGCGGTGGCGTCGTCACCGGAATAAATTGCAAAATTTTTCGGGCAGCGCGCCAGCAATTCACGACCCCGCTCGAGATTACCGGTAGCTTCCTTGATCCCAATGATATTGGGAACCTGCGACAGCGTGACGACGGTATCTGGCAGCATGTCACAGGCAGTACGGCCGGGAACGTTGTAGAGAATCTGGGGGATGGCAACACTTTCAGCGATGCGGATGTGATGGGCAATCAGGCCACGTTGGCTGGGTTTGTTGTAGTACGGCGTTACCAGCAGGCAGGCATCTGCGCCCGCTTCCTTTGCACACTGGGTAAGTTCAATTGCTTCGGTAGTCGAATTGGCACCGGTACCGGCGATGACGGGCACACGGCCAGCACTGACCTTCACCGCCTGTTTGATGACTTCGCAATGTTCTTCAACGCTGAGCGTCGCAGACTCGCCAGTGGTGCCCACTGCAACGATGGCAGCGGTGCCGCTGGTAACATGCCATTCCACCAATGTTGCCAGACTCTGGTAATCCACACTGCCGTCGCGGGCCATGGGGGTAACCAGGGCGACAATACTGCCTTCTATCATGCAAACCTCGATTGATTTAGCGCTTTACCCGGCAAGCTCTTGGGGGCGTTCATGGCGGGGGTACTGGCAGGGAGCCACGAGGCTCCACAGCGGGGCGGATTCTAGCGCAACCAGTCATGCTTGGCACTTGCCTGACGGCTCAGGAGGGGTGGTGCGGCGTCGGGTAATGACTGACCGGCCAGGCGCGTATGGTGGCCTTGATGAAGGTGGCCAGCGGTATTGCAAAAAATACCCCCCAGAAACCCCACAGACCGCCGAAAACCAGCACAGCGGTAATAATAGC
>JAZKEH010000465.1:0-2006 GCA_040387155.1 Pseudomonadota bacterium
CGCCGACGCCGTGCCACGCGCCACAGAACCGAACACCAGCGCCAAGCGGATCTGGCTGTCGAGCGGCCCCAACGCCTCGCGCAATGCCGGCACCACCCCATGCGTCTTGCGGAACAGTGCGGCCAGGTCGCCGAACAGCGGGTGGCCGGTGTTAGCCTGATAGCGCACCTGGTTGCCCTGCTCGCTGCGCAGCAGCAGTCCAGTTTGGGTCAGCTTGTCCAGTTCGCGAGCCAGCGTGCCCGCATGGCTGTCGGTCAGCCGGGCCAGCTCACGCAGGTGATAAGCCGATTGCGGCTGCAACAGCAGCAAGGCCAGCACGCGTTGCCGCGCGGCCGGGAACAGCAGGTCCATGAGGGATGAATCGTTGCTCATTAGGCGACAATTGTCGCTCAAAAGGCGACACTGTGCAATCTCACGCCGGCCGGTAGGCTTGATTCTTCATTCAGGTATGAACAACTCGACTTTCGGGTGAGATCTGCGGTTTGCTAGCCTTCAGAACGGCCCGTGGTTGGTCGGGTGGGGGGCAGGTTATCTTGCCAGGCCCCATAGGTGATTGAGCTGCCCTTAAGCCGCCACGAAGACCGGCCGTTGTCTGGGCGCCCGAGAATGGTTGCCGAAGCAGCACTCGGGCTGTTAAACGGCGTGTCCGTGGTGAATAGAAGATGCGTGCCGTCATCAGAGATCTTCAACGCACCGGATTTGCGCAAGTCATCACGCAACTGCTGGTACGAATGCGGTTGTCCGGACCAATCGAGCCTTGCTTGGGAGCCAGCCAGGACTGTGAACACACTGCCGTATTCCTTTGCTGATGCAACAAGCCCTTGTCGTGCTCTCTCCAGTTCAAACAGAGCGGCATTGCCAGCTTCTGCCAGTTCGGCGAGCAGCGCTTCGGCCAAGTCAACCTTGCTCTTCCGGTCCTGGAGGCGCCAATGCGTCTCCAGGCGGTTGAGCATTGCGTCTTGCCGCTGTTGCATGACTTCTGCAGTCCAGGCGACGTACTGGAGAACTTGCGTGGTAAGTACAAATGCCGACGTTCCGCCCTTGGTGAAGTAGGTGGACTTCTTCCACGCGAAATCGCGATTGCTTGCCGAACTGTTCTTTTTTCGGCTCAGCAACGCCAGATTGCCCAGCCGGTGTACCCAGAGCTGGTGGACCGCCTTGTCTGGTACCCATGCGGCCCATTGGCTGTTGGGGGCGGGTTGTTGGGGCATGACATGTTCTACCGACACGACCTCATGTTGATAGACGGCGCTGCCGTCGGACATGAGATGGTCCAGTCGCAGCAAGAGCAAGGCAAGCGCGCGGGACGAGTGAGTTTCATACAGCGCGCCATTCAGGGCCGTGTAGGTCAGGTGCTGTTCCTCTGGCGAGAGTTGTAACGGCGACGTGGTGGCCGACAGGTCGGTGCCTGCTTCAACTGATGTCGTCAGCGCAGAGAAACGCTCGATGCGGTCGTAGATGCCCGTCTTGCGGGTCAGCATCGAATAAGCCAGCCGCTCCATGTCGCGGAAAAACCCCAACACCGCTTGTGGCTGCTGCCGGTAACGCACGAAGAAGGTCAGCGCTGGCGGTACCCAGTCTTTGAACTCCAGCCGATTCAGCCAGCGCAGATGTTCGTTAACCTGTTCGGCATGGTGAGTGCTGGCGTAGTCAGCATCGCGCAGTTCGCAGAACGCCTGTGCCATCGGCACGAGTAGGTTGTCCACAAAGCTGCGAGGCTGCTTCGCAGGCAATACATGTTCCTTGAACTCCTTCAGCAGAGTACCCTGGGGCTTGGCCTTGCGGTAGACCATGCGAATGTGGCTGAACAGATCGCCGAATTCGTCCCGACCCAGGTCGCCCTCCTCGTCCTCCCACTTCTTGGTGTACGCATCACGCAGGGCAGGTTCGATGCCTCCGATGATCTCGGCCTTGAGGATGTCTGTCGCACTGAGGTCGAGGCCACGGCTGTTGAGCACCCCGAAGATGCGGTAGGCCGAGTCCAGGTCTGGTGTCGCCACCGTAAC
>JAZKEH010000465.1:2016-2542 GCA_040387155.1 Pseudomonadota bacterium
GCACCAGCCGGACTAACTCGGGCTGTGTCAGTTTTGCCAGCCCATCCATGAAGATCTGGGCATTGGCGCGTATACGGGCCTGTGCGTCGGGCAATACGGTGTTGAACTGGCCCAGTGCTTGAAGGCCGTTTTCGTGCTGCACATACTGGCGGAAAAAGTCGCGATCGCGGTCGCGCAGCAAGAGGCGATAACGAGCCTGCGTACCCTTCACGAGACTACCCTTCTCGTAGATGCAGCCGGTGATGTCTTTCTGCAGCTCATCGTCGCCAACCGTGGCACGAATCGCCGACAGCAGTATTGTCAAGGTCGTCAGTCGCTGCTGGCCGTCCACCACCGTCGCTTCGGGTACTGTGTCTGTCTTGATGAGCACGATGCTTCCGAGGAAGTAAGGCGCCGCGTCGCTGAGCAGCGCGGGCGCTAGTGCCAGCGCGCCCAGCAGGTCGTCTAGCAGTTCCTGCGCTTGGTCACGGCCCCAGGCATAGGGGCGCTGGTAGGAGGGAATGCGGAAAAGGTAGTCATCGCAGAA
>JAZKEH010000466.1:0-3057 GCA_040387155.1 Pseudomonadota bacterium
GTGTTGTAGATCAGATAGTCGTTGGCGCCACTTGCCTCTGCGCCATGCGTCACTCCCGCAGAAATTCGCAGGTAGGCAGTGTTCAGCGGCCCGGGACCTTTCAGTCCCGCATACATGCCCAGGTCCAGCACAAGCTTGTCTTCACCGCTCGTGAAGTCCTTCAGGGTTTTTACAGGGGATTCGAAAACAGGGGCAGTGTTGAAGACGAACCGGTCGCTGCCTTCGCCACCGACCAGCGTGTCGGCGCCGGTGCCGCCATTCAGCGTGTCGTTGCCAGCGCCACCGTCGAGCCAGTTGTTGCCTGCGGTGCCGATGAAATGGTCGTTGCCCTTGCCGCCGTACAGATTCTCGATGTTAAGAATGGTGTCGAGACCGGCACCAGTCTCTTGCGGAACCGTGACATTCAAATTGACCGTGATGTCGGCAACGCCGCCATTGGTGTCGAACACCAGGGAGTCATAGTCGCCACCGCCATCAATGAAATCATCGCCCCCCAGGGCGCCTGTAATTTCAATGATCTCGTCGTTGCCGGCGCCGCCGGTGTAGGAATCATCCCCATTCAAGCCTTCGAGAATATTGTTGCCAGCATCGCCGATCAGCGAGTCGTTGAAACTGGTGCCGGTGGCGTTTTCAATGTTGGACAGGGTGTCTGTTAGGGAGCCCTTGAAGCCTTGGTCAGTCGACAGATTGATGGTAACGCCACCCGTGATATTGGCATTGCCGGAATAATTCACCCAGTCGTTGCCGGCAGCACCATTGATGTTGTTGGCGTATTCGCTCGCGTAAATAATGTTGTCGAGGCTGTTGCCCGTCAGGCTGGCAGTGCCTTCGCTGGAACTATAGGTAATGCGGGCATTTTCGACGTTGGCATCCAGCGTATAACTGAGCAGATCCACCACGACAACATCAAGGCCGCCTGTGTAAGGGTTGTCATCACTTTCAATCACAACGTCGCCAACATCGGTGACGAAATAAACATCATCACCCGCGCCGCCGTGCATCGTATCGACACCCCAGCCGCCAGCCAGCGTGTCATGGCCAGCGCCGCCTTCAAGAAAGTCGGTGCCATAATTGCCATGCATGATGTCATTGCCAGCGCCGCCGTAGAGCGAGTCGTTGTCCGCATCACCGTCAAGGCTGTCGTTGCCGCTGCCGCCATCGATTTCGTCATCGCCTGAGCCGCCTGCCAGCGTGTCATTGCCGTCGTTGCCATGCAGGTGGTTGTGGTCAGCGGTACCAATGAAATGATCGTTGCCCTTGCCGCCGTACAGACTTTCGATGCTGATGATCGTGTCACTACCGCCGCCGCCGGTGTTCTGGAGGGTCGAAATTCTCAGGTCAACAGTGACTGCATTGCTTTCCGCGCTGCTGTAATCAAGGGTGTCTTCATCGGCGCCACCATTGATGAGGTCGTCGCCTGCATCGCCGGCAATCGTGTCGTAGCCAGCGTCGCCGTCGATGCTGTCGTTGCCTGCACCACCCGAGAGCATGTCATTGCCGGAACTGCCAGAGATTGAGTCATCGCCGGCGAGTCCGGTAATGTTATCGCTGCTTGCCGTGCCGATGAGGATGTCGTTGCCGGGTGTTGGTGACGGTAGTGATGACATGAACTGTTGCCCTGTTTTTTTGATCCAGATGGATTTGAATCGTTAAGTAACTTGCTTGTGCTTCTTTAGTACGTTTATTCGTTACTGCTTCTGTGGTTCAACTCTTCAGTCAACTTCTTCAGCTCAACTTCTTCAGTTCAACAGCCGCTGCATCAATCGCTTGTTGCCTGCAGAAAATGCTTCCTCTGCCAGCAAACCTGCCTGCACCATGTCGACAAACTGTCCTGTCGACTGGTCATGAAAGTGCTCGCGAAACCTGCCTTCCTCTTTGAAACCCAGATGCAGTACACCTCGTAACGGATGTGCATTGTCATCAAACGTGAGCGTGTAGAGTTTGTGGAACTTCAACACCTCAAAATAAAACCGGAACAGCACGAGCATCGCCGCAGTTGCCAAACCGAAGGGAGCATCCGCCTTCACTCCCAGCAACACTTCTGCGCGTTTGTGGCTCAGCGAAATATTGGTCAGGCTCAGGATGCCCCATGCCTTGCCCTGTTTGTCCTTCACCATCCAGTGCAGTGAATTCAGATCGCTTATCAGCGATACGTACTCACTGTTCAAAACTCTTGCCAGCTCCGACTGCTGCTGCGGAATCCGCAGCGCCATCCGGTGGAAGCGCTGCACAAATTCTGCATCGCTCCATAATTCACTGATGAACGCAGCGTCGGATCCGCGGCGTCGTGTCAGCAGGCAGTTGCCCGCCTTCAGGTCTGCCCAGAACAACGGCTGATGTTGCCAAAGCACGCTGTCGTGAATTTTTTCCTGACTGCTTTTCAGCAGCTCAAACGATTCTTTTATCTTCCCTTCCGCTCTCAGTTGCCGCGCGGTTTGCACTTTTTCCATCACGGCCATGCGAGCAGATCCCCGTGCTTACTCGGCCAACGGCAATATCGTGTTAATCGTGCAACTGAAACAGGTTTCATTATTCAGCAGTGTCATGCCTTGCACGAAATTGCCGCCGGACTGCAGCGAAAAGCCGCTGATGAAATCAGGCGTGCTGGAGCCAGCGATGGTTTCTACAAAGGCGCCTCCAATAGCGCCGGTAACTGAACCGGTACTGTTGTAGGTGCCGGTGATGTCGGTCATCGTTGCAAAACCACTACTGATGTCGCCGTTGAAAGTAACGCGCCATGTGGTGTTGCTGCTGTCGAACACCTGCAGCAAACCGTTGCTGATGGCATCGACTCCGCCTGCAAGATTGACGTCGAATTCGATGGTGCCGCCTTTCAGACTGCCGCCGGTGCTGTCGATGCCGCTGATCGGAACATCAGAGCCATTGCCATAGCGATAGGTGCCGGTGAGTCCTGCCATGTTGGCGCGTTTGAACACCACCCATTGCACATCATTGGTAGTTATCCCATCCGCACTATTACCGGAACGGGTGGCTTCAACCTTGAGATCGGCGTTGTCCCAGCGACCCCAGTCCATGTCGAGCGAGCCTATGTTCTGC
>JAZKEH010000467.1:0-8962 GCA_040387155.1 Pseudomonadota bacterium
TCGGCCAGTTCAACCGGCAGGAAGTGTCGATGGGTGTCGGCGGCCCCGTCAGTGTCGGTTCCAAAACCGGCGGGTATTACTTCTATGGACTCGTCGAGGATTCGGGCACCTACAGCCGTGCCGTCGATGTAGGTCAGAAGCTGTTGCAGGGCGCCACCAGTATTGACGATGTCATTGGCAAGTTCCGGCTGGAAACCGGTTTGAACTTCCAGCGCTCCACCACTTCCGGCGCACTTACGCATCGTTTGACGCAGGGATTGGTGGATGACCTGAGCTATGTGCGTGGTGTGCCGCTGGTGAACCTGGATGCCAACGGTGACGGCAAGATCGGCTATCTCGAAATGAACAGCGGCTCGCCGGTGCGCGGCAGTCTCAACGCCAACAACCAGGCGCTGATCCAGCGTTTCAACTGGCCGCTTGATGCAACTGGCAAACCTTTGCCGCTCGACCAGTTTCCGCAGGTCGCGGGTATTCCGAAAACCTTGTATGACTATCTGGTTGCGAATCCCTCGGCTGATCCGACTGGTGCTTTACGCGCGCAGGGCGTTGGCGGGCCATTGCCCACGTCAGGTCAGGTGCCTGTGGGTTTTGCGCTTGATCCACGTACTGTCGGGTATGACACGCTGGACCCACGCCGTTCCGGTGCCTTTGAGAAAGAGCTGCAAGCCGATTTGCTGTTGGGCTACGTGGATCTCATCTATGACATCGATCCTGACTTCACGATGAAGTATCAATTCCTGTACGACAGCATGGATCAGTTCAAGAATTCCGAACAACCGGGTGGTGGCAAACAGGATGTGTTGGTGGCGGAGAACAAGTTCACGGTCACGAAACGCATGCTGGATCCGCCCAGCTGGCTTGAGCTCAATTCGCTGGCGTCGATCAACTACCGTTTCACCGAAGCCACCGGCTATCGCTACGGCGGCGACTTCAGCTCCACCCGCATGGACGTGATGGCACAAGTCGACCCGATGACATCGAACACCACGTTCTGGCATCCATTCGACAATTCCAACATCAATGCCGGTGGTGCACCCTGGACCTCTGACTACAAAACCCAGTTCACGGAATTCGGTGTGGGCTTTCTGTTTGACATTACGTTGAACGAGAAAACCAACGTGATGCTCGGCGGCCGCTACGACATCTCCAGTGCGCGCAATACTGAGTTCGCCGGCACCTATAATCCGACCACGGGCACCTCTGTCAGACCCGGTGCAGTCCGTACGCTGGATGAGAAGGCCACTGGTCGTGATGACGGCAATTCGTGGAGTATCAGTGTTTCGCATCAACTGCCCTATGGCATAAGGCCGTACATCACGCGTGCCATCTCCAGTGTCGCGCTGGATGGCAGCAACAACAAACTCGACAACGCCACAATTGTTGCGGGTCACATTGGGTCAGCAAAAATAACGGAGTACGGCGCCAAGGCGTCACTGTTCGGTGATCGTGCCTTCGTCACGCTGGCGCACTATGAGCAGACCAGAACCAGCATCACGGAAACTGATCCGGGTTCGGTGCTCGGCGCTGAGGTTTCTTCTACGCTGACAGAAGGTATAGAAGCCGAGCTGAAGTTTTCACCACTGCCCAATCTGGTCGTGGCGCTCAATGGGGTGAAGCAGGAGACACGCTTCGCGCCGAATACCGGCGGCAACGTGCTGGTGAATGCCCGCACACTGGGCTTCAAGGACGTGCTCGATGCCAGCGGCAAGGTCATCTATCCAGCGGAAGCCTTCCTGTTCGGTGGTCGTGCGCAGATTGCCTTGCCCAACAACATGCCGGGCTATGAGATCAAGCAGGGCAATCCAGAAACGCAGTTCGGCTACAACGCCACCTACAGTCTCGACAATGGCATTGGCTTTACGCTTAGCGGCAACCACTTTTCCGAGACCTATTCGGGCCGTCTGAAAACGGTATTGCTGCCATCGGTCAGTGTGATGGACGTGGGGGTGTACTACGACACCGGCATCTGGCATCTGAAACTGGATGTCGGCAACGTGTTTGATGAACAGTACTTCCGCGCCAGAACCGGCGATACGCTCGGCGAAGTGTTGGCGCAGGCGATGCCGGGCAGAACCTGGCGGACGACGATCAGGGCGAACTTCTGACAAGCAGAGTGTGTGGTGCGCTGCCAGGGAAGGCAGCGCGGATTTGAAGAATGGTTTACAGATCAATCCGGAATGTTGCCAGCCACTGACGCCCCGGCATTGCTGACACCAGCGTCTCGCCCAGATTGTCACCGGTGCGCGGGCGGAAGTAGCGTTCATCAAACAGGTTGTTGAAGTCGAGTTTGCAATGCCACTTGCCCAGGTCGAAGAAAACGCCGGCATTGAACACTTCGCTTGCCGGCAGGTGCACCTGCTGCAAGCGTCCGGAATACACACTCGAGAAATAATTGCCGCTGACAGTGAAGCCCAGTGAGTGGTTGAGTTTGAACTGTCCTGAAAAGCCCACCTGCGTTGCCGGATTGCCTTGCTTGGTGTCGTAGGCAGCAAGTCCCGCCGGCAGCATCAGAAAGCTGCGACCGCCGTACAGGAAGGCTTCGGCCGGAAACACCACATTGCCCTGTGCATCCTTGATGTCGGCAAAACCCAGCGTGCGCGCATCCACCAGAATGTTTTCGCCGCCATTGGGCACGAACCGCGTTCGCTGATGCAGCGCGTACATTGACAGAAATAGATTTTCCATCGGCACCCATTTCAGTTCGGCCTCCCAGCCGCGGGTGTTGGTGGCCGACACGTTGGCGCTTTGCAGTGCCGCATAGTTGTCTTCGTTGGCATCGAGCCGGTGCTGGCGGTAGTGCGCAATCGACAGGAACAGCCGATCGGCAAACAGCGACGCCTTCATGCCGGCTTCCTGCATGCGGGCCTTGCCGACGTGGCCCTGCTGGATTACTGCATTGGGCATGCGGTTGTTGTTGCTCTCCAGCGTGAGGCTGGATTCCGCAATGGTGAAGTACGGACGCAGGTTGTGCGGCAATCGATGCGACAGGCTGAGGCTCCATGACGTGTCATCGTCATGGCCGCGCGCGCTGTCATCCACAGTGCGCCACACGCCGGGTGCGCTGGCAGTGCCCGCGAAAGGATCCAGTGTGCCGCCGTAATCAACATTCTTCGCCCGCGAATAATCAAACCTGCCACCCACCAGCACATTGGTGTTGCTGCCGAGTGCAATGTCGAGCAAACCACCCACACCGGTTTCCCAGTATTCCGAACGATAGTCGCTGTTCCATGGCGCGCCATCGGCGGTGATTACCGGATTGTCGAACGGATGCACGAAGGTGGTGTTGGGTGTCATCTCGCCGGCACCAAACGAGACATCAGTACGATGCGAACCCTGATCACCAACGTAGCGATAGCCTGTTGCAATGGTGTTGCGTGCATTGAGTGAGACCAGCGCTTCCAACTGCAGCCAACGTTGCGCAGGGGTCAGTCGTTTGGTCAGCGTTAACTTGTTTTCAAATACCTGCACATCCTGCTTGCCGCCACCTGGCTGCTCCGACAGTTTGTATTGATCCATGCTGTCGAAGAACAGCTGGTTCTTGACGGTGAAATCCGGATCTCTGTCGTAGATCAGGTCAAAGTACGCCAGCAGGAAATCGGCGCGCACTTCGCGCTCGAAGGCGCCGGCGCGGCGTGGGTCCAGCGGTGTATAACCGACAGTGCGCGGGTCCAGCGCAAAGCCCACCGGCACAGAACCGGAGGCAGGCAGGGGACCGCCAGGGCCCTGCGCACGCAACAAGCCGGATGGATCAGCCTCCGGGTGTAGCTGCAAATAATCGTAGAGGGATTGTGGAATACCTTGAGGGCGCGGGAACTGATCCAACGGCAGCGGCTTGCCCTGTGCATCGAGCGGCCATTCCCAACGCTGGATCAGTGGCTGGTTGTTGGCAGTGAGCTTGCCGACAACGGGAGACTCACGATGCATTTCCAGAAAACCGATTGCGCCATTGCCATTGCTGTCGAGATTGGCGAGCGGGGTGCCGCTTACGTAGCGGTTGTCGTCGGCGAGCGTTTGGTTGAAACGGTTCAGCAGCGCGCCAGCAGTCGTTGAGTGCTGGTAATCAATGCCGGCCTCCAACCGGAAGGCGCCGGCAAAGTCATCGAGGTTGATGGCGCTCTGCAACACGGTTTGGCCAACGCCAACATTGCGCGTGTACGTATCGGAGTCTTCCAGCAAACCGTACAGATAGTAGCCGCCGTGCTTGCTGCCGGCATCGAGTGGGCCACCGACACCGAACGACAGTTCAGAGCGGTTGTACGCGCCCGCGACTATTTGCGTGAATCCCTGCAGCTCGGTGAGATAGCCGCCCATGCTGGCGCGACCGGACTTGGGAATGACATTGGTGTAGCCGCCGATCTTGCCCATGCCATAGAGCGGCGACGGTGGACCGCGCACGATCTCGATGGTGTCAGTGGCGCCCAGCACGCTGCGGCCGTGACCCTGCAGATTGAGACGCTTCATGCCGCGTACATAGGTGTCGGCCGATACATTGCGAACATCGACCGCGCCCTGGATGCCGAAGCGTGTGGTGGTGTAAACCCCGGGTACTACTCGTAGCAGATCTTCCACCGCAGACAGATTGAACAGTGCAATGGTTTCTTCACTGATGACTGACAGTGAGCGCGGTGTTTCCAGCAGCGATTTGTTGAGACCAAAGGCAACCCGGCTCGGTTCGCCCGGCAGCACGCGCGTGGGATCGGCGAACACCAGCATGTCTTCCAGTTCGACAATGCGGTTGGCAGGTGCGGTGACTGTCTGTGCAGGCGTTGGTGGTGGGCGTTGCGACAACAGTACGGTGTCGTCATTCGCGTAGCGCCAGACGAGCTGCGAATCTTTCAGCAGCAGGTCCAGCACATCGGCCGGCCGAAAGGTGCCGGTGATCGCAGGTGTTTGCTGGCTGAATACCAGTTCAGAGGAGTAGACAATCTGCAGGCCGGTCTCTTCGCTGAAGCGATCAAGCGCGTCGGCCAGGCCACTGGCCGGAATTGAGAAGTGCAAACGTTCCGCAGCGTGCAGCGCCGATGTAGAGAGGGCCAGCGCGACGATCAGCAGCAGCGTGCGCATGGCATCATTGCACGCGGTCCGGTTCCACAGCCGGCACCAGCAGCAGTTCACCACGGTCCTGCGCTACCGTCACTGGCAGCGCTGCAGCGAAGGCAGCCGAAATCCGGTTGCTGTCGCCGATCATGAAATTGCCGCTCACGGTGAGGTCGGCCAGCGCCGGGTCGGCGAGGCGCACCTTGGTGGCAGCGTAGCGATTCACTTCGTCGAGGGCATCGGCGAGACGCAGGTTGCGGAATACATGGCGACCGCGCGACCAACTCGTCACGGCGTCGGTTTCGACCGTGGTCAGTTCCCATAAGCCGGAGTCTTCGGCGTAGCGCAGTTGTTCACCGGGCCTCAGCCTTGTGCGCAAGGTGTCGCCGGCGACGTCGTTCACCACTTCGACCGACCCTTCTGTCAGCGTCACGATAACCACCTTGTTGTCGCGCTGTACCTGGAAGCGGGTGCCGAGGGCGGTAATGCGACCGGTCCCGGCGGTGACGGTGAAGGGGCGCTGGGTGTCGTGGGCGACTTCGAACAGGGCGCGTCCCTTTACAAGATTGATGTCTCGGGCGTTCGCACTCATTTGCACGGTAACGGCACTGTCGATATCGAGGCTGGTTTGCGAGCCGTCGCTCAAGGTCAGCGAGCGCTGCTCGTTGAGTGGGCTGTCGTAGGCGAGCAGTGCAGGCTGTTGTTGCAGGAAGTCGGGTTGCAGCAAGACCAACAGGATGCCGGCCACGAGACTGGCGGCGGCAGCCAGCGACGTCAGGTGTCGCCAGCGGCGTGGCTGGCGTGACGCCGGCATAACGTCGGCTGTGCCCATGGCGAGCGCTTGCGCGGTCAGAGCCTGCCAGCGCAGGTCCTGGCGGCCACAGTTGTCGAGTTCGCCGGTAAAACGCTCCACAGAGGCATAGGCGTCGGCATGGCTGCTGTGCTGGGCCAGCCAGTAGGCAAATTGCGTTCGCTCCTCTGGGCGGCAGTCCGGCGCTTGCAGGCGGGCATACCAGGCGATGGCTTCTTCCAGGGCATTCTTCATGAGGGTCTCCAATACGGCTCAACAGACCCAGACGGCCCTACGTCCCCGGCACCCTACCTCGCAGTGCAAAATATTTTTGGGAGGGCATAAAAGCAAAACCCCGGCATGGGCCGGGGTTCTGTCTAGCCTGGCTCGCGCCAGCTTATTACTGTAATTGCTGCCCTTATTCCGGCTGTGCAAATTCCGGCGTCATTTCCTTGCAGGTCTGTGCTTCGAACGGCACATCCGACAGGTACATAACGTCATAGCTCTCGTACGGCGCTGCCAGGTAAACCGGATCGGTTACCGAGTATTCGCGTTTCAGGGCCAGTTTTGCGGTATCCAGCGAGAAGCGTTCAACAATGTGCATCTTGTCGCTGCTGCGGGTTGGTGGGGACAGTACACCCGGCTCAAAGCCGATGGTGTCGACTACCAGTACATCGCCTTCCCAGTTGCCGATGGAGTGACCAGCATAGCTTGGGGTGATATTGGCTGGATGTTCCTTCATGCCCACATGGATCTGGCGCTTGAAGTTGTACAGGCCGTAGGTGATGTCGATGACTTTCTCGCCGGAAGGCAAGGTGGTCTGGGTGAACTGGTTGATCGGCCAGTCAGCAGTCCAGTCGCGGATGAAGCTGGTGGGTTTGCAGGCGAACCATGGGTTGTCTTTCGGGTCGCGGCCGTTGAAGGCCTTGGAAGCGGTTTCGCCTTCAGCGGTGTAAACCGTTTTCGGACGTGGTGGCTGGTTGGCCTGGATTTCCTGGATCGTGACGGCGCCACTGGCGAACTCTGCGACGCGGCTCTTCGGTACCATCGAGCCATTGCCACCGCTTGGTGGAACGGTCAGTACCAGCTGTTCTACTGCCCAGTCGCCGCTGATGTTCAGCTGGCCATCGGCCAGACGGGCGGGACGGTTGGAGGTGTCTACTTTCTTGGTGGAAATCTGGTCGTTGCGGTTCATTTGTGGACCGCCATCGATCGAGAAGTTCTCGATGTAGCAGGCGCCCGGGTCATCGCGATGCGGGTTGCCTTCGATGTGTACTTTGGAACCGACTTTGAACATGTCGATGGACCAGCCGGAACGCTTGATCAGCGTGGCAGCGCGCATTTCGCAGCGCATGTGCTGGATCTTGCCATCAGCCTGGGTCACGTCGAGCTCCATGTAGGAGTGCGGGTTGATCAGGTTCATCTTGGTCAGGGTGCCTTCCCACTCTTTTTTGATATCGAGCTGGAACAGGCCAAAACCGTGGTGCGCCATGGCGGGTGCCGCCAGGCAGGCGAGAGCGGCGGATGCAACAGCCGAACGCAGTAATTTGTGTGACATATGCATGTAACTTCTCCTCTTGTTATGCAGTGGCGGCGAGTATAGAGGGCCAGAATAGAGAACCCCATAGCCGAACCGATAAGTTCGCTATTTTTGCTTATTTCATAGGTGCATTATGCTTTCTGACCAGTCCGTCACTTTTTGCCATGTCCATTAACGAGGGAACCGCGATGAAAACCGCCACACTGTTGTCACAATCTTTACGTTATGCAGCGCTGCTGTCTGTTGCAGTGCTCAGTGCCTGCTCGCAGCAGGAAACCGCAACGCCTGCCGCACCCGTGCCGCAAGTAGAACCGCAAACATCCACCGCCGTTGTGTACGAAGGTGCGCGCGTTATTGTGGGTGATGGCTCCGCCGCTATCGAAAATGGCGTGGTCGTTGTTGATGGCGGCATCTTTGTCGCCGTGGGGCCAAGCGGTGTTGTTGCTGTTCCCCAGGGCGCAACGCGTGTTGATCTTGCCGGCGCCACTGTGATGCCAATGCTGATCGACACCCACGTGCATCTGAGCCGTGAACGCGATCCGTTGATTGAAGATCTGCGCAGTCGTACGCGTTTCGGCGTGAGTGCTGCGATGAGTCTCGGTCAGGACGAAGGCGATGCGGTGTATCAGGTACGTGCAGAGAATATTCCAGGCATCGCGACTTATCGCACCGCAGGCAAAGGCATCACTGCGCCGGAACCTGGTCGCACAGAAATTCCACATTGGGTAACAACCCCTGAAGAAGCGCGTGCGGCTGTGCAGGCCGAAGCGGCGCTCAACGTCGACATCATCAAGATCTGGGTTGATGATCGCGACAAGCAGTTTGCCAAGCTGACGCCGGAACTCTATGGCGCTGTGATCGACGAAGCACACAAGAACAATCTGCGTGTTGTCTCACACCAGTTCACACTGGAAGACGCCAAAGGTCTGGTGAATGCTGGCGTTGATGCATTCGCACACGGCGTGCGCGACATGGATATCGATGACGAGTTCATGGCGCTGGTGAAACAGCATCCTGATCTTGTCATGGGGCCCAACCTGCCAGGCCGTGGTGTCGCCACCGATGTATCGTGGCTGCAGGGTCAGGTTGCCGCTGAACAGTTCGCGACGCTGCAAACGCAGGCCGCTGCTGAAAATCCGCAGGCACAAGCTGCCTATGGCATCCAGGCACGCAACCTTGCGCGCATGAGTGCCGAAGGCGTCAAGATCGTACTCGGCACTGACGGCAATACACCGTGGGGACCGCATATCGAAATGGAAGACATGGTTGTTGCGGGTATGTCGCCGGCGGATGTGATCACTGCCGCCACCGGCAACGGGGCTGCCTACATGCGCCTTGATGACCAAGGCACGATTACGCAGGGCAAGCGCGCCGACTTCATCGTGCTGGATGCCAATCCGCTGGAGGACATTACCAACACACGCAAGATTCGCTCGGTGTACATGCAAGGCACTGCTGTTACGCGTTGATCCATTCGAACCACGGAGGTTCATCATGAAGAATACCGCAAGAGTATTCGCTGGTTCGGTTGCGCTGTTTGCACTCGCGGCTTGCGACAAGTCACAGGCTCCTGTCACGACGACGGAGCCTGTTGA
>JAZKEH010000468.1:0-1378 GCA_040387155.1 Pseudomonadota bacterium
GAACTGCCCACCGGCCGTCCCGCAAAAATCACCCTGTGGTATCCCCAGGGCCAATGCGCCGCCTTGCCCGACGGACAGTTATGCCTGGCGGAGTCAGCCACGACCGACAGAACCCTGGTCTTCATCCATGGCGCCATGGGTGCTGCCGAAAACTACACGTGGATTACTACAGCGCTGGCCAGTGCAGGCTATGTAGTCATCGGTATAAATCACTATGGTGAATCCTGGGTATATGGAGAGGACTCGCAGAATGTCCGCACGACCGCCATGCTTTGGCAGCGGCCAGCGGACATTTCCGCTATCTACGACGCCCTTTCCAATCGTCAGCTTTTCCAAAAAAACATCAACTGGACCAATATCATCGCGCTGGGTCATTCGTCAGGCGGCCAAACGGCAGGCATGCTGGCGGGCGTTCGTTACGACCTGCTGGCAATGGTTGCCTTCTGCAAGACCGCAGCAGCTGCGGACGACCATTCCTGCGATTACGGCATTCGCAACGCACCTGCACCTGGTCAATCCTTTGTGCAGAAGTTCTCGGAAGACCACAGAGATTCACGCGTAAAGAAAGTCGTGATGATTGACCCAACCCTGGGCTACGGCGCCACAGCAGAAAGTCTCGCCACAGCTCGCTTGCCTGCACTTGTCGTCGGCGCCGCCAACAATGACTTTCTGCCCTGGCAAAATCATGGTGAACGTTATGCGCGAGACATTCCTGGCGCCATCACTCACCTCCTGACCGGCCAAGAAGGCCATTTCGTTTTTGTCGACAACTGCAACAGCGAGATGCTGGTGATGGGCGTGCCGCTTTGCAAGGATCGCGCGGGTGTGGACAGGGCAGCAACACATGCCACGCTGACTCCTGTGATTCTTGATTTTGTGCGAGCCAACAACATCGTCATCGAGCGCACACAGCCCCTGTTCAATGTTGAACAGCTGATGCCGATATTGCTCTACACGCCGCGTTGGGTATTTGGCTTGTTGGCAGCCTTGGTGGTTGTAGGTTTGATGCAAACGCGCACCCGTCGAGTACCGGTGAAAGTCGCTTATGTTCTACCGGCAGCCATGATGACAATGTCGTTGCTCGGCACGTTCATGAATCTGGGATTTACGGCGGTTACGGTCTTGTTCTGGTTGCTGGGCACGGGGTGTGCGACAGCAATAATTGTGAGAGTCGCCGACAGCACTATCAGCTACGACGCTGAAACCCGCAAATTCAATGTAGAAGGCAGCTGGACACCGCTCCGGGTCATCATGGCAATTTTCCTCACGCGATACGCCATGGGCGTGTCGATTGGCATGAACCTCAGCTTTGTCCATGACTTCTACTTTGCGCCAACCATGAGCTTTTTATCAGGAGCGTTCAGTGGCTACTTTATTG
>JAZKEH010000468.1:1407-1632 GCA_040387155.1 Pseudomonadota bacterium
CGCAGGGGATTGCCGCCGCTGTAGCCCGCAAGACCATGCCTCGCGTGTAGACAGATTGATGATTGGTATTGCCGCAAGGCAGGGGCCGTTCGCGGGATGCCACCGGCGTCAAACACCAGCCCAGGTGGTTTACTCTCAATACAAACGTATCTTCAAAATGGACGTCAGCAAATTGAAATGCTTATCCATTGAATAAATTGCGCAACCAAACGCTTTGGCATTCTG
>JAZKEH010000469.1:0-9332 GCA_040387155.1 Pseudomonadota bacterium
ACCCGTCATCAGGCTGATGATGGAGGTTCCCCCCAGACTGACCAGCGGCAGCGGCACTCCTACTACCGGCAACAGCCCCGACACCATGCCTATGTTGACGAACACATAAACGAAAAAAGTAAGGGTCAAACTACCCGCCAACAGGCGTGAAAACAGATCCTGTGCGACACCAGCAATATACAGAGCACGCCCAATAATCACAATATATAGTGTTAGCAAAAACAAAATGCCCACCAAACCAAACTCTTCGGCAAGCACTGCCACGATGAAATCTGTTTGCCCTTCGGGCAAGTAATCCAGTCGCGATTGCACCCCGTTCAACCAGCCCTTGCCATAGATGCCGCCCGAGCCGATTGCCGTCTTCGACTGGATGATGTTCCAACCGGCACCCAGCGGTTCGCGTTCGGGATCGATGAAGGTATGGATGCGATTTTTCTGGTAGTCATCCATGTAGAACACCCACAGTGCAGGCGCCGCCAGCACCGCTGTCAGCACGACCAGTGCTACCCACTTCCACCGGATGCCTGCCAGCAGCAACACGAAAATACCGGCGACGGTAATCAGCAGCGCGGTGCCCAGATCAGGCTGTCTTGCAACCAGCACTACGGGTATGCCGATGATGCCCAGGCATAGCAGCAATTTCATGAATGACGGCGGTATCGCGCCACGCGACAAAAATGCAGCGACTGTGAGTGGCACCAGGATCTTCATTACTTCGCTCGGCTGAAAGCGCGGAAGCCCCGGAAAATCCAGCCAGCGGCGGGCACCGTTTGTTACCTCGCCGAATGCCAGTACCGCGCCGAGCAACAGCACCCCCGCCAGAAACATCCATGGCGCCCACAGACGCAACAGGCGCACATTGAACTGGGCCACCGTGAACATCGAGACGAAAGCCATGCCAATGAAATAAACCTGCCGCTTTACTTCGGGCACGCTCTGGTTGGTGGCGCTGTACAGCACCATCAAACCGAATGAAAGAACAACGATCAGCGCACACAACAACGGCACGTCGACATGCAGACGCTGCGACCACGAACGCCTGCGCTCGAGGCCAGCGCCAACGCTGCCACCGGTGAACTTGCGGGAATCAGGGGTAAGCACGGAAGAGCTCCGGCTCAAGGGGCGCTGGCGCTTAACAACGCTACGGAAGAATTGGAAGGAGCAGTGATCTGCTGCGGGACAAATTCCGGTTTGAGCTGGCCGTTTTCATCGAGCAGGTAGGCATCCAGTATTTGCCGCGCAATCGGACCGGCCACAGAACTGCCGCCAACACCTTGTTCGATGAAAACGGCGACCGCAATTTTCGGATCCTCAACCGGCGCGAACGCGATGAACAAGGCGTTGTCACGTTTCTCTGAATCGACCGCATCACCTTTCCTGAAATCCGCTGACATGGCCGTTACCTGGGCAGTGCCGCTCTTGCCCGCCATCGTATAGGCCAGCGGTTTGACTCCTGCGATGTGATCGTGAGCTGTGCCGTCATCACGATAGCCGCCGTTGCGATGCACGACCTCAGACATGGCGTGGCCGATGAAAGTCCAGTCATCTTCGTTTTTCAGTTTGATATCCGGGTATTCGCTCGTGCGCGCGATATCGTCGCTGTCGAGACCAAGTCGTTTAACGAGGGCTGGCTGATGCCACTTGCCATGGTTTGCCATCAGCATTGCTGCGGTGGCGAGCTGCAGCGGAGTTGCCTCGGTGTAACCCTGCCCTATCGATGAATTGACCGTTTCGCCGGGATACCAGGACTCACCCATTTTTTCACGTTTCCATTGGGTGGAAGGCAAGGTACCGCCACTCGCATTTGGAATATCGATGCTGGTGTTGCTGCCAAAACCGAACTTCGCAAGGAAGTCATGCATCGTATCAATGCTCATGTCGGTAGCAAGATCGTAGAAATAGACATCACACGATTGATAGATTGCCCGCTCCAGCGAAACCAGATCATGACCGCTGCGATTCGCCCACCAGGTCCAGTCATGAAAGATGTGGCTGCTGCCATCGAGATGAAAGTAGCCAGGATCACGCACGGCATATTCACGGGTGCGAATGCCGGTATCCAGCGCGCCAAGACCAAGGAATGGTTTGATGGTTGAACCGGGCGAATACTTGCTGAGCGCGCGATTGAGAAACGGTTTGCCTCGATCGTTGTTGATACGCGAGTAATCAGCACGGCTGATACCACCGATGAAAAGATTGGGATCGAAGGATGGCTTGCTGACCATCGACAGCACTCCACCTGTTTCCGTATCGAGCGCGATGATGCCGCCTTTCATGTCACCCAGTGCCGCCGCAGCCGCCTGCTGCAAACGACTGTCCATGTGCAGCACGATGTCCTGGCCTGCTACCGGATCAGTGCGCGACAACACTTGCATGATGCGTCCGCCTGCATTTTTCTCGACTTGTTCGTAACCAACGGTGCCGTGCAGCAGATCTTCGTAAAAAAGTTCGACGCCCATTTTGCCGATCGCATCGGTGCCTTTGTAATTCACCGGATCGAGTTCTTTTATTTCTTCTTCGCTGATGCTGCCGACATAACCGATGGCATGCGCCATCATTTCACCTTGCGGATAATGACGCACCAGCTGGGCTTCGATGTTGAATCCAGGCAACCTGAATTGGTTCACCGCAATGTTGGCAATTTCTTCTTCAGAAAGATTCAGCCGCACTGGCACTGAAGAGAACGGCACTGTTCTGCGTTTCTGGCGTCCTGCATATTTTTCTTCGTCTTCCGGCGTAAGACTGATGATGTCGCGCAGCAAGTCGATACTTGCGGCGAGATCTTTTGCATTTTCTTTCGTTACTGTGAGGTTGTAACTTGGCTTGTTGTCCGCAAGCAGCACGCCATTGCGGTCATAAATGCGTCCGCGATCGGGCGCAACCGGCTGTGTGTGTATGCGATAGCTGTCGCTCTTGGTGGAGTAGTACTCGTGTTGCGACACTTGCAGATAGGCCATGCGGATGATCAACACACCGACCAGCACAACTGCGATTCCGGCGCCGATGAACAACCGCGAAAGAAAAAGGCGTCTTTCCTGATTGTGGTCTTTGAGAATGTGGCGTTCGGTCATCTTGGGGAATGGTTTCGAATCTGTTTGTTTACCAGGACTGTTTTTTGGAGCGGCTTATCAACAGGAATTGAACTTTTAACAGACTTTTAACAGGGACTGGCGAAGCTACTGCCGGGAAACTGGCGCAATATTACAGTTGCACACGAACAAATAACAGCATCTTGCTGATTTTTACTGGTATTTCACAAGGTGCCAGGATCAGGCCCGGTGATAGGGATGGTTGTTCAACAGACTCCACACCCGATAGATTTGTTCCGCCACAATGATGCGGACAATAGGGTGCGGGAACGTCAGGGCCGACAACGACCAACTGGCATCGGCAGCCTGCAGGCAGGCGGGGGCCAAACCGTCCGGTCCCCCGATGAGCAAGCTGAGGTTGCGTCCGTCATCCCGCAACTGGCCGATACGTTGAGCCAGCTGTTCCGTGCCAAATACCTTGCCTTTGACGTCCAGGGCGATGAGGTAGTCACCATTGCCGGCAGCCTTCAGACAGGCCTCTCCCTCCTTGGCAATGGCCTGGGTCAGATTGGTGGTTTTGGTACGCTGCGACAAGGGAACTTCGACGACATTGAGCTCAAATTCCCGCGGAAGCCGTTTCTGGTACTCGGCAACGCCAGCTTCCACCCAGGCGGGCATACGGGAGCCGACGGAGACCAGTGTGAGCTTCATCGGCTACCGCTCAGGTTGAGGGAGGCGACATTTTCCAGAGAGTTTCGAGGTCATACAGCTTGCGGGTAGACGCCTGCATGACATGCAGGATGACATCTCCAAGATCAAGCAACACCCATTCCGCCGTGTCCTGCCCTTCCATTCCGCGGATGTCGATACCCTTCGCCTTGCACCGCTTTTCGACCTCGTCAGCAATCGAGCGCACATGACGATTGGAAGTGCCGGTCACGACCAGCATGTAGTCAGCGATGGAGGACATTTTGCCGATGTCGAGGATGGCCACGTTCTGGCCCTTCATGTCGGTTACAGCAGTTTCAACAAAATCACGCAATGGTTTGGCTTTCAAGCAAGTTCTCCGGATTGGTACAGACCGCGACGGCGGATATGGGCTGTGACGGCGGGGTGCAGTATAGAACCGGGGTCAGCGGCTGTCTTCAACAGGTGTCGTACTCGCGTCGAGGAAAGGTCGGCTGATTGCACGTCGACGCACAGAATTGAGCCCTGCCTGGTTTGAGCGAGTGCTGCCGCATCTGTAACGCGGCGCTCTTCCCACTCAGCCAGCAGTTCAAACGGCAACAGGGCGGGGTTGAAATGGTAGCCCGGGCGGGTCATGACGATCAGATGCGCCAGCGCAAACAGTTGTTGCCATTGTTTCCAGTTGGTCAGCGTCAGGAACGCATCCACCCCCAGCAACAGATGCCAGCTGACGTCGGGCTGTTCCGCATGTAACGCCGTGAGCGTATCAATCGTGTACGAGGGGGCGGCACTGCGGCATTCACGCCGGTCGAGCTGCAACCAGGGTTGTTGCGCTACCGCCAGTTCCAGCATCGCGCAGCGGTCGTCGGCAGCCGCGAAAGCCTTGCCGCGATGCACCGGGTTGCCACAGGGAATCAGCAAGACTGAATCAAGCGCCAGTTGCTCTCGCACACTCGCCGCTGACTGGACATGGCCCAGATGCACCGGATCGAACATCCCACCCATGATGCCTATGCAGCGCACAGCTGCAGCACGCGCCCGGGGCGCTGTTTTATCTGAGGAAGCCGCCCTAGCGGCGCACATGGCCATCGCCGAGCACGACGTACTTCTGCGAAGTCAGACCTTCCAGTCCAACCGGGCCGCGTGCATGGATCTTGTCCGTGGAAATGCCGATCTCCGCACCAAGGCCATATTCAAAGCCATCGGCGAAACGGGTGGAGGCGTTGACCATTACCGAGCTCGAATCAACTTCCCGCAAGAAGCGGCGCGCTCGCGTGTAATCCTCGGTAATGATCGCATCGGTGTGCTGCGAGCCGTACTTGTTGATATGGGCAATCGCTTCATCAAGGCTGTCGACGATGCGGATGGCAAGAATCGGCGCGAGATATTCCGCATACCAGTCTTCTTCCGTGGCTTGCACGATGCCCGACATGATTGCCCGCGTGCGATTGCAGCCACGCAGTTCAACACCGGCCGCGCGATAGGCATCGACCAACGCAGGCATGACTTTTTCTGCCATCGTGAAGGCGATCAACAAGGTTTCCATGGCATTGCAGACGCCGTAACGATGCGTCTTCGCGTTAACTGCAACGCGCACCGCTTTATCAACGTCAGCGTGATCATCGATATAAACGTGACACACACCATCGAGATGCTTGATGACTGGCACCCGCGCATCCTTGCTGATGCGCTCGATAAGACCCTTGCCACCACGCGGCACGATGACGTCGACGTATTGCGGCATTGTGATCAGTTCACCGACGGCCGCACGATCCGTGGTTTCTACAACCTGCACAGCAGACTCGGGCAATCCGGCCACCTGCAATCCCTGACGGATACACGCCGCAATAGCCTGATTGGAATTGATTGCCTCTGATCCACCACGCAGGATGCAGGCATTGCCGGCTTTCAGGCACAGGCTCGCCGCTTCCACCGTTACGTTGGGGCGCGACTCGTAGATGATGCCGATGACACCAAGCGGAACCCGCATGCGCCCAACCTGAATGCCACTCGGCATGTAGCGCATGTCGGTCATTTCACCGATGGGATCGGCCAGGGTGGCAACCTGGCGCAAGCCTTCAATCATGCCGTCGATACGCTTCGGCGTAAGTTCGAGCCGATCCAGCATGGCGGCATCAAGACCCTTGGCGCGACCGGCAGCCAGATCAAGCGCATTGGCTTTCAAAAGCTCTTCGGTGGAGGCCTGCAGTGCCTTGGCGGTTGCGAGCAAGGCCTGGTTCTTGGCATTGGTGTCAGCCGCTGCCATCAGGCGCGACGCGGCGCGCGCCTGCTGACCCAGGACCTGCATCTGCTCTTTTACTGAAAGTTGTTGGGAGGCGTTCATTCCGGTGTACCGATAAACTGCTAGCGATTGCCGAATTATACCGTTGGTTGCAGCTCGCCCCGCACAATTCTTTCCTTGTCGGCCTTGTTGTGGCGCTTCAGCGCCGCTTCCAGCTTGCTGGCACTGCTGCGATCAGTCGCCTCACAATGCCAAACCAGTTCCAGCGGTCCCTTGCCACGCAGGCTCCTGGCGCCGAGTTTGCCTGCAGAATGCTCGGCCAGGCGGCGGCTTACATCCGTCGTAATGCCGGTATAGAGCGACCCGGCCCGCGTGCGCAGCATGTAGACAAACCACGGGGTGGCGACAGTCATCGGCGGCACCCCGCTCGGGTGTTTTCACGCCGGGGCGCGGCTGGCAATTTGGGACCAATCTTTGTATAAAGGTCGCGCATCCATTTCGCACATTTGACCGTCCAGCGGTGTGTGCTTTCCGTTAAAAACCAGATCAAAAACCCAGCCCAAAAGCCTGGTCCAAAAGTGAGCTCGATGTACAAAATCCAAACCCTGAATCAGATCTCAGAAAAAGGCCTGTCCCGCTTCCCGCATCAGACTTATCAGGTAGGGGCCGATGTGGCCTCGCCCGATGCGATTCTCGTGCGCAGTCACGTTCTTACCCGGGACCAGTTGCACCCCACGCTGAAGGCCGTCGGCCGCGCCGGGGCAGGCACCAACAATATTCCGGTGGAAGACTACACGAAAGCCGGCGTTGTCGTATTCAACTCGCCCGGCGCCAATGCCAATGCGGTAAAGGAACTGGTGCTTTGTGGTTTGTTGCTGGCATCACGTGGTGTGTTGCCTGGCATCAACTGGATCGGCCAGCAGAGTCCATCCACTTCGTATTCTGATCTCAATCAGTTGATGGAGCATCACAAGAAGAATTTCAAAGGCTGCGAGCTCGCCGGCAAAACCATCGGCGTTGTAGGTCTTGGCGCCATCGGCGCCCTGGTCGCCGACATCGCGATCCAGCTCGGCATGAAAGTGCTTGGCTATGATCCTGCACTGTCCGTCGATGCTGCATGGCGTCTGGCCAACCAGGTCGAGCGGCAGGAAAACCTGACGTCGTTGATCTCCCGCTCCGATTACGTAACGTTGCATTTGCCAGTGCTGGAAAACACCCGCAACCTGATCGATCGCAAGATCATCAACTATTTCAAAACCGGCGCGGTACTGCTGAACTATTCGCGTGATGCAATCGTTGATGACAACGCCCTGCTGGATGGTCTCAACTCCGGCCGCCTCTCCGCCTACGTTACCGACTTCCCGACACCGGCGCTGCTCGGCCATCCCAAGACGATTCTCATGCCGCACATTGGCGCCAGTACCGACGAAGCCGAAGACAACTGCGCCATGATGGCAGTAGACCAACTGCGTGATTTTCTCGAGAACGGCAACATCCGCAACTCCGTCAACTTCCCGAACCTGCATCTGGAACGTTCGTCGGGCACGCGCCTCGCGATCGTCAACCAGAACGTACCTGGCATGCTGGGACAGATTCTTTCCATCCTGGCTGACCGCGACATCAACGTCATGGACATGCTGAACAAGAGCCGTGGCGATGTTGCGTACAACCTGATCGACATCGAAGCCCAGATCTCGGATGACACGCTGGCTGATATTCGGGCGATCAATCATGTCATCAAGGTGTGGACCGTCTGACGTTCCCTTGCGTACAAGCCCCATCACCCCACTTTTGTGAAAAACTGAATTGTCATGAACGATCCTGTCTATAACTTCGGCGCCGGCCCCTCAATGCTGCCGGTGCCGGTGATGCAGCAAGTCCAGCGTGACTTTCTCAACTTCAACAACATGGGTGTCTCGGTCATCGAGATCAGCCATCGTTCAAAGGAATTTGAAGCGGTACTGGCGCGCTGTGATGAACTGGTGCGTGAAGTCGCCAACCTGCCTGCCAACTACCAGATTCTTTATACACATGGCGGTGCCCAGATGCAGTTCGCCGGTGTGCCAATGAATTTGCTGGCGCGCAAACCGGCACGCAAAGCGGTTTACAGTGAGACCGGCCACTTCTCACGCCTGGCCAATGTCGAAGCGCAGCGTTACGGCAACATTGTCATCACAAACCATAGCCGCGACACCAAGTACGACCGCATTCCGCTGCTGACACGCGACATGGTGGACGACGATGCGTCCTACGCTTACATCACCAGCAACAATACAATCTTTGGCACGCAGTACCGGGAACTGCCAGACCTTGGGGACATGCCGCTGGTTGTTGATGCCACCTCAGACATTTTTTCGCGCCCAATTGATTTCAGCAAACTCGGCGTCGTCTTCGCCGGCATGCAGAAAAATCTTGGCCCTGCTGGCACCGCACTCACCATCGTGCGTGAGGATCTCGTTGGCCACGCAATGGAACGCACACCCTCGCTGCTCGACTGGTCGACCTATGTAAAAAACCACTCGCTGGCCAACACCAACAGCACGTTCAACATCTATGTGATGTCACTGGTCATGCAGTGGTTGAAAGACCAGGGCGGTACTGCTGCCATGGCGAAGATCAATGAGGAAAAAGCGCAAACCATCTATCGCGTGCTCGACAGCTCGTCGTTCTACCGTGGCACAGCGCATCCAGACCATCGTTCGCGCATGAACGTGACCTGGGTATTGCCCACCGAGGAACTGAATGCACAGTTCCTGAAAGAAGCGCTCGCCAATGGTCTGTATGCATTGAAGGGCCACAAGGTAGTCGGCGGCATCCGCGCCTCGATCTATAACGCGGTACCGCTGAAAGCATGCCAGAAGCTGGCGGAATTCATGCGCGAGTTCGAACGCACGCGGGGGTAAGCCGCGACAACTTGTCGCACTGCAAAAGCAGGAGCGACGTGCTGCAATAACAGCTCGGAATTACCATCTCTGCAATTGATACGGGACTGGTACCATGGTTGAGCTTGATCCCTTCTTGCTGTCGCGGCTGCAGTTTGCCGCCAACATCAGTTTCCACATTCTGTTCCCCACCATTTCCATCGGCCTGTGCTGGGTACTGCTGTATTTCCGCACCCGCTTCACACTGAGTGGCGACAGCGATTGGGAGTACGCCTACTACTTCTGGGTAAAGGTATTCGCGCTTACGTTCGCCATCGGCGTTGTGTCGGGCATCACGATGAGCTTCCAGTTCGGCACCAACTGGCCGGGCTTCATGCAGCAAGCCGGCAATATCGCCGGCCCCCTGCTCGGCTATGAAGTGCTGACAGCCTTCTTCATGGAAGCCACCTTTCTTGGGGTCATGCTGTTCGGCAAGCATCGTGTCTCCAATGG
>JAZKEH010000469.1:9432-14273 GCA_040387155.1 Pseudomonadota bacterium
GTCAACAGCTGGCGCTTTCTTGCTCGCATCGACAGCCCTGCCACACTCAAGGTATTCCGTACCGGACTCGCGATGGCGATGGTATTGGCGCCACTACAGGCGTTCATTGGTGATCTGCATGGACTCAACACCTTTGAACATCAGCCTGCCAAGATTGCGGCAATAGAAGGTGTTTGGGAGACCGAGCGCGGCGTCCCGCTTACGCTGTTCGCCTGGCCGGATGAAGCAATGCGCACTAACCGCTTTGCACTGGAAATCCCACGGGTTGCCAGCCTGCTGCTCACGCATGACAGCAATGGCGAAATACGCGGCCTCAATGACTTCGCCCAACACCCTCCCGTCGCACCTGTGTTCTGGTCCTTCCGGGTGATGGTCGGCATGGGCTTGCTGATGATCGCCGTTTCGTGGTGGCTGGGCTGGCGCGTGTTCATTGCCAAAGGCATCCCGTCATTGCTGCAGCTACGCGTTATTTCGTGGATGACTTTCTCTGGTTGGATCGCCGTGCTGGCGGGTTGGTATGTCAATGAAATCGGACGCCAGCCCTGGCTGATCACCGGCGAACTGGAAGTGAGCGCAGCCGTCGCCGACCACGAAGGCGGCATGGTGCTGTGGACGCTGCTGTTGTGGCTGTTGCTCTACGTGTTTCTGCTATGGAGCTACATCGCCACCCTGAAGCTGTTGGCAAAGAAGCCGGCAGCTTCACTGGTCGGCAGTGTGCAGCAATATCCTGGCCTGCTGGCTACACGGGAGAATTAAGATGGAGTTCTGGCTGCCGTTGATCTTTGCAGGTGTCTGCGGGCTGTCGCTGCTGCTGTACGTCATCCTGGATGGCTACGACCTCGGCGTTGGTCTGCTATTACCATTTGCCAACGCCGAAGAAAAAGACGTGATGGTGGCGTCGATCGGTCCGTTCTGGGATGCCAATGAAACCTGGATCGTGCTTGGCGTTGGCATATTGCTTATCGCATTTCCCGAAGCGCATGGCGCCATTCTGACGAGCCTCTACCTGCCGGCAACACTCATGCTGATGGGACTTGTATTGCGCGGCGTGGCGTTCGATTTTCGTATCAAGGCAGCGACGGCCTACAAGTACCGCTGGAATGCATTGTTCTCTGCAGGCTCCATGCTGGCAGCACTGTGCCAAGGCTGGATGCTGGGCTCCTATATCACCGGCCTCACGCCCACGCCGCTCAATGTATTGTTCGCACTTATGACGGCGTTCTGTCTGCCGGTGCTCTACCTGATGCTCGGTGCCGTCTGGCTGATGGGCAAGACCGCTGGCACCTTGCCTGTCAAGGCAGCGCGCTGGGCGCGACGGATGTGGCTGCCGCTCGGCTTTTCATTGCTGGTGATTTCAATAGCGACACCACTGGTCAGTGCAGGCATTGCTGCCAAGTGGTTCACGTTACCGGCGCTCCTGTATCTGCTGCCGATTCCGTTGAGTGCGCTGCTTTGCTATAGCTGGCTTGGACTTGCACTGAGTGGACGGGTGAAGACACGACCGCTGTACATCTTTGCTGCTATTGCGCTCATCTGTGTAATGGCCGCTGCAGGACTCGGCTACAGCATCTATCCCGACATCATCATCGGCCAGCTCGGCATTCATGAGGCAGCGGCGGCAACAGAGTCACTGTTATTCGCGTTTTGGGGAGTAGCAGTAACACTGCCGCTGATACTGGGCTATACGTGGTTTATCTACCGTATCTTCAGCGGCAACGACATCCAGCAGCACTACGACTAATCGATCAGAAGCGGAAGGTTTTGGTGTACTTCAGCACCAGCTCGGCTTGCTGCGCGCTGAGATCCGTGAAGGCGCCTTCGGATGAATCGAAGTTGTAGTTCAACACCAGGTACAGATCTTCACCTGCTTCCGGATTCCAGCGCAGACGACTGTTCAGGCCCGCACTCTTGGAACCGTTGTCGTACTGCATCAGGTTGATCCACGACAGCTTCGAGTTGAAGGCGTAGTTCACATTGAAGCGAACAAGGCGTGTGATGAAGTCGCCTTGCGGCAGACTTGCATCGGTGAACTGGTATTCAATTCCCATCGCAAGATGACTGTTGGGACGGAAGTCGAGACCGCCGTTCGCCGAGACGCGGCTGCCATCGTAGTAATCACCACTGTTGAAACCCATGCGCGGTGCCAGCTTGCGCTGATCGGAAAAACGCACCTCGCCCTGGATGCCGGCAAAGGTGTATTCACCTGCCGGAATGATGATGCCGGGGCGGATCTGAAATGGCTTGTCGAGACCCTCGCGGTTTTGATAACCACCAATACCGATCTGGCCACCACGATGGGTATTCAGGTTGAGCACACGCCAGAAAAATTCTTCCTGCTGCAACGCACCGGTTTCGAGACTCTCGGTGTAGTTGTAGCGCATGAAGGTGTTAACGGCACGAAACCACTTGTTGCCTTGCAGGAAGTAGCGGCCGCTCCCCATGAAGTTGATACCCTGCACACCCGCGTTGTTGACGAAGCCGAGTGCCGGATTGAAGTCTTCGCCCAGATAGGTATAGCCGAGCATACCGCCGACACCGTTGTTCTGCGTATCGAGGTTGGCCTGCACTCCGAAGGCTTTGTCGTCACCCACGAGACCTGGTGTCGTTGATTGCTGGTACCAGGTATTGGCGCGCAACGTATGCGATTCAGAGAAGCGTGTGTTCTGATAGCGGAAGTCCATGCCAGCCACGCTGTTGTCGCGCGCGCTGCCCGGATCGCCCTGCGTGAAGATGGCGCCGATGCTGGACTCGCCCAACACATTCGTCGATACACGACCGACAAATACCGGTTGCGCAGCCAGCGTTGCGGACTCGCCTTGCTGCACCAGCAAACTGCCAACGTTCCAGTCACCCACGCGACCTGTCAGTTTGACGCCAGCATCAATGTCGACAGGCTGGCCGGTAAGCGGGTTGAGACCGATTCGACGCGAATAGAACGGAATGCCGTTTTGATCAAGACCACCGAAACTGAAGATATCGACATCCAGCAAGAAGAAATCGCGCTTCTCAGGAAAGAACAAATTGAAACGCGACAGGTTGACCTGACGGTTGTCCACTTCGGTTGCGGAGAAATCGGTATTGATCGTCAAAGCACCGGTAAGGTTCGGGGTGAACTTGTAGAACACATTCAATGACGGCTCGATGTTCTGTTCTTCGATACCCGTGACATAGTTCTGCTTGCCGGCAAGACTCAACGACGGCACCACATCAAGGCCATAGCCCTGACGAATGTCGTGAATGCCGTAGATGATGCCAGTGGTGGTCGGGTTGACGTTGCGATTGAACGACGACCACGCAATTTCCTCGCGCTTGCGAGCGATGGTACGGGCAAAAGTAAAACCCCACTCTTCCGACTGGGGATTGAAATTCAGTGTGTTGAAAGGAATCGCAATCTCAGTGGTCCAGCCCTTTTCGTCAATTTTGGATTCCACTTTCCAGATGCCGGCCCAATCCTGGTTGACCATGTTGGGATTTTCGAAAACACCATCCCGACGAATGCCATTCGGATTTACCTGGAAGCTATAACCGGTGCGACCACTGTTGAACGTGTCGAGCACGAACTCAAAGGCATCGTCGCTGTTGAAATTGCCGCCCTGCACGAGTTGACGCGACACGATGGCGTTGGGATTGCTGTCGAGCAAGCGCGCAGCGAGATAGAAATATTTTTCATCATAGGCGATGTAAACAACGGTTTGTTCCGAAGGTACGCCCTGGTCTACCGGTGAGAACTGATGCACGTCGTTGAGGACGGTAGCCATCTGCCAGATTTCATCGTCGAGCACACCATCAAGCACAGGGCTGAGTTCAGTGCGCACAATCTCGACGCGCTTGCGGGAGACTGGTTGGGAACCGAACGTCTGTTCGGTGACGGCTGACTGTGGAGCTGTTACGTTGGTTGATACAGGTTGTGCGAGTATCGAAGTTGCCAGCACCGTGGGTAACAGTGCCGCAGCAACCAGAGTGAGATGTTTCATCTGGTGATCCATGAATTACTGATGGTTAACAGTATCGGCAGCAACCATGCATAGATCATGCAGAGATGGTGAAGATGCGGTTTTTGCCGGGGAAATTCCCCATTTAGTCCATATTCGGCTTGTTGTCGCGACAACAAGCGGTAGTGAGACCGGACGAGGGGATAAAGATTGCGTGAAGCCTGTCACACACTGGTGCAGGCACGGGCAGATATGCACTCAAGAGTAGCGAAAAATTAGTCGCACTCAGTTGGAAAGTTTTTTGCGACCTTCCGTGTCTAGCCAGCCCACCAGATCCCGCCACATCAAGGCAATCTGGTCAGGCTTCGGCATGATGCCTGCTGACGGCAGCTCCAGTGTAACCACGGGAATGCTCTTGTTAAGGCCGGCGTAGTTGCCCAGCGAACCGGGATAGACACCAAGCTGATGCAGATACAGCTCGCCGATGTTGCGCGGCGCTTCCGCCGGGCCGTCGAAGTCCAACAGATGGTACGGGGCATGAACAGACACGATGACATCCGGCTGGAAATCCACCATCTGCTGCACGATCCATTGCACTTCAGGTTCGCTGGCTGCTGCGCTGCCGGGGAAACGACGAGGGTTACTGCCAGTGCTTTCCTGCCAGTAGGCAACAGCGGTGGCACTCCAGTCTTCTGACGGGAAGTTGCGATTCAAGTCGACACCATTGGCGTTCTGGCGGCTGGCTTGGCCGCCATCCAGCAAACCGTCGGGATTCACCAGCGGTGCAAAGCGCCAATGAAATTCGCCTTCCAGCGCGGCAGGCGAGTACAGCTGCAGCCATTTGAAAATGACGGAGATTGACGAGTACTCATCCCCATGTACGCCGCCCATCAGCAACACGCGGAACTC
>JAZKEH010000470.1:0-3356 GCA_040387155.1 Pseudomonadota bacterium
GCGATAAGCCGGCTTTTTATTGAACGTTTTTATTGCAGGCGTTGCCTTACTTCATCATCTCATCAAGCTTGCGACGGCTTTCGTCGAAGTCGAGACACTGTTTCTGCCAGTCGGTAAGAGCGGTGGCATGCGTTACCTGCACAGCCGTCACCTTGTATTCAGGACAGTTGGTGGCCCAGTCGCTGTACTCGGTCGTAACGACGTTGGCGCCGGATGACGGGGTGTGGAAGGTCGTGTAGACGACGCCAGGCTGCATGCGGTCAGAGACCTTGGCATGCAATGCGGTTTCGCCCTTGCGGCTCTTGATCAACACCAGGTCGCCGTCCTTGATGCCACGCTCTTCCGCATCGTGCGCATGGATCTCAAGGAAGTCTTCGTCATGCCACATCGTGTTGTGGGTACGACGGGTTTGCGCGCCGACGTTGTACTGGCTGAGGATACGGCCAGTGGTCAGGATCAGCGGGAACTTGGCGTTGACGCGTTCTTCAGTCGGAACAAACTCGGTCACAACGAAGTTGCCCTTGCCGCGCACGAAGCCACCGATGTGCATCAACGGCGTGCCGTTGGGTGCTTCGTCGGTAACCGGCCACTGCATGCTGCCTTCATTGTCGAGGCGATCAAAGCTGACCAGTTTGAAGGTCGGCGTCATGCGGGCGATTTCTTCCATGATTTCGGCTGCGTTGTTGTAATGCATTTCGTAGCCCATCGCCTGGGAGATTTCCATCGGGATCTGCCATTCATGCTTGCCGGTCTTCGGCGCCATTACCGGACGCACGCGGCCAAGGCGGCGTTCGGCGTTGGTGAAGGTGCCGTCCTTCTCAAGGAAGGAAGTACCTGGCAGGAACACATGGGCAAACTTGGCGGTTTCGTTCAGGAACAAGTCGCAGACAACGAGGCAATCAAGATTGTTCAGTGCCGCTTCGACGTGATGCGTGTTTGGATCGGACTGTGCGATGTCTTCACCCTGTACGAACATGCCCTTGTAGATGCCCTTGATGGCGGCATCGAACATGTTGGGAATGCGGTAGCCAGGCTCAAGATCCTGTTCAACGCCCCAGGCAGTGGAGAACAACTTGTGGGCTTCGGGATCGCTGACGTGACGGTAGCCGGAGAACTCGTGCGGGAACGAACCCATGTCGCAGGAACCTTGCACGTTGTTCTGGCCGCGCAGCGGGTTAACGCCACCGCCGTTGAAGCCGACGTTGCCGGTCAACATTGCCAGGTTGGCCATGCCCATCACCATTGTCGAACCTTGTGAATGTTCGGTAACGCCGAGACCGTAGTAGATCGAACCACGCGGAGCCTTGGCATAACGACGGGCTGCATCGCGCACTTTTTCAGCATCGCCACCCAGCAGGTGGGCAACAGCTTCCGGTGAATTCTTCGGTTGCTTGATGAATTCCAGCCACTCGTTGAACGCCTTGGTGTCGCAACGCTCGTTGATGTAATCCCATGCCGCCAGGTTTTCTTCAACAATGGTGTAGGCGAGGGCGTTGATCAGCGCAACGTTGGAACCCGGCAGCAGCGGCAAGTGAACGCTGGCCTTGATGTGCGGGGAATCAACGAGGTCGATACGGCGCGGATCGCATACGACCAGATCAGCGCCTTCACGCAGACGGGCCTTCATGCGCGATGCGAATACCGGATGGGCGTCGGTCGGGTTGGCGCCGATCAGCAACACCATATCGGTTTCTTCTACCGACGCGAAATCCTGCGTACCAGCGGAAGTACCAAAGGTTTGCTTCAGACCATAACCCGTCGGCGAATGACATACGCGCGCGCAGGTATCAGTGTTGTTGTTGCGGAAGGCGGCGCGGATCATTTTCTGCACGACCCATACTTCTTCGTTGGTGGTGCGTGAAGAAGTGATACCGCCGATCGACTTGCGGCCGTATTGGGCCTGGATATCGAGGAAACGCTTCGCGGTGTACTGGATGGCTTCGTCCCAGCTCACTTTGCGCCAAGGATCGGTTGGTGCGTTACGGATCATCGGGCTCAGCATGCGTTCTTTGCTGGTGGCATAGCCCCAGGCAAAGCGGCCTTTAACGCAAGAGTGACCGTCATTGGCTTCGCCGCCTTTGGCGGGCACCATGCGGACAACTTCGGCGCCACGCATTTCAGCGCGGAACGTACAACCAACGCCGCAGTAGGCGCAGGTGGTTTCAACGGCGCGCTCTGGCGTGCCGATTTCGATAACGGTTTTCTCGCTGAGTGTTGCAGTCGGGCAGGCCTGTACACAGGCGCCGCACGATACGCACTCGGAGTTGAGGAAGCCTTCGTCGATGCCGGCGCTGACCTTGGAGCGGAAGCCGCTGCCCTGGATGGTGAGTGCGAAGGTGCCTTGCACTTCTTCACAGGCACGTACACAGCGCGAACAAACGATGCACTTGCTGGCATCAAACGTGAAATACGGATTGCTTTCGTCTTTGCCGAGCGCCAGGTGGTTGTCGCCAGCATAGCCATAGCGCACTTCGCGCAGGCCGACGGCGCCGGCCATGTCCTGCAGTTCGCAGTCGCCATTGGCAGGGCAGGTGAGACAGTCGAGCGGATGGTCGGAGATGTAGAGTTCCATCACGCCTTTGCGCAGCTTGGCCAGCTTGGCATTCTGCGTGGTGATTTTGAGGCCGGCTTCAACCGGCGTCGTGCACGAAGCGGGGGTGCCGCGACGGCCTTCGATTTCAACGATACACAGACGGCAGGAGCCGAACGGTTCGAGGTTGTCGGTGGCGCAGAGTTTCGGCACGGTGATGCCGAGTTCTTTGGCGGCGCGCATGATGCTGGTGCCCTTCGGCACCGTCACGGGCAGGCCGTCGATTTCCAGCGTCACCAATTCGGTGCTGGTGCTCTCTGGCGTACCGTAATCAATTTCCGGACCTACGGTTTGTGGGTCGAAAATGATGGGATTCTGGACGATGGAATTCATTGGAAGTCCCCCTTGAAGTGTTTGACTGCACTCATTACTGGCATCGGAGTCAGACCGCCCATGGCACACAGGGAGGCGGACTCCATCGTTTCACACAAATCTTTCAGAATAATGTGTTGCTTGCTGCGTTCGTTATCGTCCTTGGCAGCGACAATCTTGTCGATGGTTTCCATGCCGCGCACCGAGCCGATACGGCAGGGCGTGCATTTGCCACAGCTTTCCACCGAGCAGAATTCCATCGAGAAGCGGGCCATCTTCGCCATGTTGACGCCGGTGTCGAAGACAACGACGCCGCCATGACCGAGCATGCCGCCCGCTTTAGCGAATTCTTCGTAGTCACACACGGTGTTGAACAGGCTGTCAGGGAAGTACGCACCCAGTGGACCACCCACCTGCACAGCACGCACGGGTTTGCCCGATGCTGTGCCACCAC
>JAZKEH010000471.1:0-1205 GCA_040387155.1 Pseudomonadota bacterium
TTCCAGCCTGATCATGAGCATTGTCATGGTGGCTGTGCTGTTGCGTATCGACATCGAGCACCATCTCTACACCACGCAGCCGCGTGCAATGCAGGCAGGCATGGCAGGAGGGCAGTCGGCATGATGACTGCTGTTACCTTGCATCCAAAAGTATTGATCATGGCGGGCGGCACCGGTGGCCACGTATTCCCGGCACTGACCATTGCGCAGGAATTGATTGCCCGCGGTTCGCAGGTCGAATGGCTTGGCACGCGAGCCGGCATCGAAGTGCGTGTCATTGGCAATACAACGATTCCGCTGCACTTCATCAGCGTGGCAGGCCTGCGTGGCAAGAATCTGCTGCGCAAAGTGTTGGCGCCTTTCATGATGATCATCGCTGTGTTGCAGGCACTGTTGCTGATTCGCCGCGTCAACCCGGTTTGCGTATTGGGCATGGGTGGCTATGTCACTGGGCCCGGTGGTCTGGCAGCGCGTCTGCTGGGCAAGAAGCTGGTGATCCACGAACAGAATGCCGTGGCCGGCATGGCCAATGCGTTGTTGTTCCCGTTTGCCCATGTGGCGATGGAAGGTTTCCCTGGCGCGTTTGCACGCAAGCTTGGCAAATCCTCGCTGATGCGTAGTGCGTCGGCTATCGAGAAAATCGTCACAGTCGGCAACCCGGTACGCGCCGACATTCTGGCAATCGCAGCCCCCGAACAACGTCTTGCAGGTCGCAGCGGCCAGCTGCGTTTACTGGTTGTTGGCGGCAGTCTGGGTGCGGGCATCTTCAATCAATTGCTGCCTTCCATGCTGGCGGGCATGTCGGCGGAAATGCGGCCGCTGGTACGTCATCAATGCGGACGCGGCAAATTGCTCGACACGCTGCAGTATTACGGCGACTGCAAACTCAAGGTCAGTGACGAGCTGCAGGTGAGTGAATTTATCGACAACATGGCAGAGGCCTATAGCTGGGCCGACATCGTGCTATGTCGTGCTGGCGCCAGTACGCTGGCGGAACTCGCAGCAATCGGTCTGCCAGCCATTCTGGTTCCGTATCCGCATGCGGCGGATGACCATCAGGCCGTGAACGCCGAACAAATGGCGAGCGTCGATGCCGCCAAAGTAATACCGCAACTGATACTGACTGCCGAATCGCTACGTGCTGCCGTGCAGCGCCTTGGCGCCGATCGTCAGCAGTTGTTGCAGCAGGCCCTTGTTACCCGCAA
>JAZKEH010000471.1:1215-10216 GCA_040387155.1 Pseudomonadota bacterium
TCGGCGGCCGCCTCGGCCGGCCTCTCGCTCTTTGCGCCGCCCGTCTTTGCCTGGAGGCTTGCAATGGTTGATAACGTGTTGAATCTGTCCCGCACCGGCAACATCCCCGAGATGCGCCGCATCCGCAATATCCATTTCATTGGTATTGGCGGCGCTGGGATGAGCGGCATTGCCGAAGTACTGCTGAACCAGGGCTATTCGATTTTTGGCTCCGACCTCAGCGAGTCCGCGACCACGCGTCGTTTGCGCACGTTGGGTGCAACGGTACATATCGGTCACAAGGCCGAGAATCTTGGTTCGGCTGACGTTGTGGTGGTGTCGAGCGCCGTCGACAGGAGCAACGCCGAAATCATCATGGCGATTGAACGCCGCGTTCCGATTATCCGGCGTGCTGAAATGTTGGCCGAGCTGATGCGTTATCGGCACGCCATCGTGATTGCCGGCACGCACGGCAAAACGACCACTACCAGTTTGATTACGTCACTGCTGGCCCAGGGCGGCATGGATCCGACCTATGTCATCGGCGGGCTGTTAACGAGTGCCGGCCGGAATGCCAAGCTCGGTGCCAGCCGCTACATTGTTGCTGAAGCGGACGAAAGCGATGCTTCCTTCCTGCACCTGCTGCCAATGGTTGCCGTTGTCACCAACATTGATGACGATCACATGGGCACCTATGACGGGGATTTCGAAAAGCTGAAACAAGCCTTTATCGCCTTCCTGCATAACTTGCCTTTCTACGGACTGGCTGTGTTGTGTGTCGATGATCCGGTTGTGCGCGACATTCTGCCGCTGGTATCGCGCCCTGTGCTGACCTATGGGTTTTCTGAGCAGGCCGATTTCCGCATCAGCGACCTTGTGCAAAACGAACGCGTTACCAGTTTCTCGGTTCAACGACCCGGGCATTCGAGCAAGTTGCCGATCACAATCAACATGCCGGGCATTCACAACGTACTGAACGCCACCGCCGCTATTGCAGTAGCCACAGATGAGCGCATTGCCGACAGCGACATCCAGGCCGGCATCGCTAACTTCCAGGGCGTAGGTCGCCGCTTTGATGTACAGCCACCGCTTCGCTGCAAACGTGGCACTGTCATGCTGGTGGATGACTACGGTCATCACCCGACTGAAGTGGCAGCAAACATCCGCGCTATCCGCGATGGTTGGCCGGAAAAGCGTCTTGTCATGATCTACCAGCCGCATCGCTACAGCCGCACGCATGATCTGTACGACGACTTCGTCGATGTGTTGGGCGAAGTCGATTTGTTGTTATTGCTCGAAGTCTATTCCGCTGGCGAGAAGCCTATCCAGGGTGCCGACAGCAAAAACCTGTGTCGCAGCATCCGGCAGCGCGGCCAGATTGACCCCGTCCTGGTGAAGAAAGTCGAAGAGTTGAAGAAAATTCTGAATGACGTGCTGCAGGACGGCGACATTCTGGTCACCCAGGGAGCTGGCAGTATCGGCGCCTTGTGCAAGCAGCTGGCAGCGGAGGGCCTCGGCAATGACTAGCCTGTGGTCTCCCGCCCGCTATGGTCGTGTTGCCGTCGTCATGGGCGGCAAGTCAGCCGAGCGCGAGATTTCATTGATCAGCGGCAAGGCAGTGCTGGAGTCGCTGCTGCGTAGTGGCATCAATGCCTATGGGATTGATGCTGACAGTACGCTGTTGCAACAACTGCAGCAGGACCGGCCTGATCGAGTGTTCATCATGCTGCATGGCCGAGACGGCGAAGACGGCAAGCTGCAGGGCGCTCTTGAATGGCTTGGCATTCCCTACACGGGCAGCGGCGTGCTGGCATCAGCAGTGGCAATGGACAAGATCCGCAGCAAATTGCTGTGGCTACAGCTCGGCCTGAGTACGGCAGACTTTGTCGAGTTGAAAGCCGATTCAGATTTTGCTGCAGTACTGAAAAAACTGGGTCCCTGCTTTGTGAAGCCGGTGTGTGAAGGTTCCAGCATTGGTATTGGTGGCGCCGAAACCACGGCGCAGTTGCAGTCAGCGTGGCGTCACGCCAGTCAGTACGACACCACAGTACTAGCAGAACAATGGATACGGGGCCGCGAGTTCACGGTGACGATTCTGGATGATGAAGCGTTGCCTGTGATCGAACTCGAAAGCAGCAATGCCTTCTACGACTTTGAAGCCAAGTACGTCTCCAACGAAACGCGTTACCACTGTCCCGCAGCCCTCACGCCCGAGCAGACAGCTGAAATCCAGCAACTGGCGCTGGACGCCTACCGTTCACTCGGTTGCACCGGCTGGGGCCGCGCGGATGTGATGCAGGACAAGGCCGGCCGCTTCTGGCTGCTGGAAGTGAATACTGCACCGGGCATGACCAGCCACTCGCTGGTGCCAATGGCCGCCAAGGTCGCCGGTCTCGATTTTGATGCGCTGGTGCTGCGTATTCTGCAGACCAGTGTCAGCACGGAGGCTGCACATGGATAGACCAATGCAGCCAAGAATTGAGCCGAGGTTTGGTGCTGATGTCCAGCCAGGCATACCAACGCTGACGCGTCAGGCGCCGCCGCGACGGCCAGCCCCTGCGACTACGACGGCAGCGCGACCCATCGAGCGAATGCAGCAGCCAGTGGAATCACGACGCGTCAGTGCAGGGCGTCTGCTGGTGTTGCTGTTCAGTTTTGCCGTCATTGGTGCAGCCGGCTACGGCATGAATCTGGCGATCCAGAAAGTGAACTCTCGCAAGATTGGCATGGTGCACATTGAAGGCGCCCTGACCTTTGTCACGGAAGAGCAGATCAAGCAAACCGTGGGCGCGGATGTAACGACAAGCCTGATTGCGGTTGACCTTGTCACCATCAAACAGAAGCTCGAAGCCTTGCCATGGATTCGGGAAGCCGAGATCCGTCGTCAGTGGCCGGATGCAATCAATATCTATGTAGAAGAAGAAATCGCCATTGCACGCTGGGGCGCCAAACAGTTGCTGAACCAGCAGGGCCATGTGTTCGAACCGGAAAGCATTGAGGAGCAGTTGCTGCTGCCGTTGCTTGCAGGTCCTGAAAACAGCGAGCAGAAAGTGATGCGACAGTACCAGGAATTCAATCAGCTGCTGTATCCGCTTGGTGTCCGCATTCGCGATCTGACGCTGAATGACAGCGGCTCCTACGAATTGACGTTGATCAACGGAGTGCGCGTAAAACTGGGGCGTGAAGATGTACTGGAGCGTTTGCGCCGCCTCGTGGTGTTTCTTGAGTCGGATCATGGACGTGACTTGCAGGACGTGGAAGCGATCGATCTGCGGTATCGCAATGGTCTCGCCATTGCCAGGCAGCAGAGCGTAAGCAGCAAGGTACAGCAGGGCAACAAGGTTGACGGCCTTGTGGCGCTCTGACGGAAACAATCAATGATGAAAGTACAGGTACAACATGGCTAACCAGAACGGCAACAACATGATCGTCGGACTCGACATTGGCACCTCCAAGGTGGTGGCCATCGTCGGCGAAATGCATGCTGATGGCAGCCTTGGCATTGTAGGCATCGGGCGCCATCGTTCACGCGGATTGAAGAAAGGCACCGTGGTCAACATTGAATCCACTGTGCAGTCAATTCAGCGCGCCATTGAAGAAGCGGAATTGATGGCAGGCTGTCGCATCCATTCGGTGTATGCCGGTATCGCTGGCAGCCATATTCGCAGCATGAACTCGCACGGTATCGTGGCGATTCGTGACCGCGAGGTATATCCCGCAGATATCGAGCGTGTCATTGACGCAGCCCAGGCCGTCGCTATTCCGGCTGACCAGAAGATTCTTCATATCCTCCCGCAGGAATACATCATCGATTCACAGGAAGGTGTGAAGGAGCCACTCGGCATGTCCGGGGTGCGGCTCGAAGCCAAAGTGCATCTTGTCACCTGTGCCAGCAATGCCTACCAGAACATCGAAAAATGTATTCGCCGCTGCGGACTCGAAGTGGACGAGATCATTCTTGAGCAGTTGGCGTCGAGCTATTCCGTGCTGACGGAAGACGAGAAGGAATTGGGTGTTTGCATGATCGACATCGGCGGAGGCACTACTGATATCGCGATCTTCACCGAAGGCGCCATTCGTCACACTGGCGTGATCCCAATTGCTGGCGATCAGGTCACCAACGACATCGCGATGGCGCTGCGTACCCCTACTGAGTATGCCGAGGACTTGAAGATCAAGTACGCATGTGCGTTGTCGCAGCTCGCAAGCCCGGACGAAATGATCAACGTGCCCGGCGTTGGCGAACGACCTTCAAGAGAATTGTCGCGCCAGGCCTTGGCTGACGTTGTGGAGCCGCGCTATGACGAATTGTTCCATCTCATCCAGGCAGAGATTCGCCATAGCGGTTATGCCGATGTGCTCGCCGCCGGCCTCGTGCTGACAGGCGGTACCAGCAAGATGGAAGGCGTCATCGAACTGGCTGAAGAAATTTTCCATCTGCCGGTGCGCATCGGCATGCCGACCGAAGTCAGTGGCCTTACCGACATCGTGCGCAATCCGACCTACGCGACCGGTGTAGGTTTGTTGATGTACGGCATGAAACACATGCAGCAACAGCAAAACCGTCAGCCAGAGCGCGAACCGGCCATCCGAATTTTTGAGAAAGTGAAGAAGTTTTTTATCAGGGAGGATTGAACAAGCAGTGCAAACGAAACCAGCAATACAGCAGTACCGCAGTGAACGAGGGATGTGCAGGCACGGAGTGCGACGCAGTAGAAATGTAGTTCCAGCAGTAACCGGGTATTTCGAAACAACCAGCGGGGGCAAAAACCATGAGCATTTTTGATATTGTCGATGAAGCAACACAACACGCCGTCATCAAGGTGATCGGTGTTGGCGGAGGCGGCTGTAACGCCGTCAAACACATGATCAGCAAGTCGATAGACGGCGTTGAGTTCATCTGTGCGAACACAGATGCGCAAGCGTTGGACAAACTGGCGTGTCGGACCATTCTGAAACTGGGCCCACATGTCACGCGTGGTCTGGGGGCTGGTGGACGTCCGGAAGTCGGTCGTCAGGCAGCGATGGAAGATCGCGAACGCATTCGCGAAGTGATTGATGGCGCCGACATGGTGTTCATCACCGCTGGCATGGGCGGTGGTACCGGTACTGGTGCAGCGCCAGTGTTTGCCGACATCGCTCGCGAGATGGGCATTCTTTGCGTGGCAGTTGTTACCAAGCCTTTCAGCTTTGAAGGCCGCAAGCGCATGGCACAGGCAGAGCAGGGCATTCGTGAGTTGAGCGAGCACGTTGATTCGCTGATCACGATTCCCAATGAAAAGTTGATGAGTGTGCTGGGCAGCGGTTCGTCCCTGCTGGATGCTTTCGGCAAGGCCAATGATGTATTGCTCGGCGCTGTCAAAGGCATCTCCGATCTGATCACCCGTGAAGGTCTGATCAACGTCGACTTCGCCGACGTGCGCACCGTCATGTCCGAAATGGGTATGGCAATGATGGGCAGTGGTCGTGCGACCGGTGAGAACCGTGCGCAGGAAGCCGCTGAAGCCGCCATTCGCAGTCCCTTGCTGGAAGACGTCAACCTGCAGGGCGCTCGCGGCATCCTGGTGAATATCACTGCCAACGAAAGCCTGACATTGGGTGAGTACTCACAGGTCGGCAATATCATCTCCGAGTTCGCTTCTGATCAGGCGACTGTGATCGTCGGTACCGTCATTGATACCACGATGGGTGAGGAGATCAGTGTCACCGTGGTGGCAACCGGTCTCGCGACTGCGATGGAGCAGGTTCAGCCCGTGCCCGCGCGCGTTGTTATCGACAATCCGCAGCGTCCGGTCCGCCGTCCCGATTACACGGGGCTGGATCGTCCGACTGCCATGCGCCGTCAGTCAGCCACGCGCCCGGAGCTGCCGCAGACACAGACTGTCTACGCGAAGGCTGCAGGAGCTGAAGCCGACATGGATTTCCTTGATATTCCGGCCTTTATCCGCAAACAGGCGGATTAGAAGGGCGATCGAACAGTCCGCACTCTTGGGGATCCGGCCAACGCCCCCGGCCGATCCCTGGTGCGCTCTGAATTTTTCCTGTTGGGGGTCCGGTTAAGGGTTTGCTAAGATTCCGCAATTAGGCAGAGGTACAATGAAAATCATGATCCGCCAACGAACCCTCAAGAACAGTATCAAGGCCACTGGCATCGGTTTGCACACCGGTGAAAAGGTGTACCTGACGCTGCGTCCGGCTCCAGTTGACACCGGTATCGTGTTCAATCGCATTGACCTCAATCCGGTTGTCAGCATCCCTGCTTTGGCAGAAAACGTCGGAGAAACCACGCTTTCCTCCACATTGGTCAAGGGTGATGTGCGCATCTCCACTGTTGAGCATCTGATGTCGGCGATGTCAGGACTCGGTATCGACAATGCCTTCGTCGATGTGAGCTCGGCCGAAGTGCCGATCATGGACGGCAGCGCCGGTCCCTTCGTGTTCCTGATCCAGTCCGCCGGTATCGAAGAACAGAATGCCCCCAAGAAATATATCCGTATAACCCGTGAAATCAGCGTTTCCCAGGGTGATAAGGTCGTCAAACTCAAGCCTTTCAATGGTTTCAAGGTTGGTTACACGCTGCTTTACGATCACCCGGTACACCGCAAGTACACGAAACAGGCCTGCATTGACTTTTCGAGCACGTCATTCGTGAAAGAGGTCAGTCGTGCGCGTACGTTCGGTTTCATGCACGAATTTGAAGAATTGCGTAATCGCAACCTCGCGCTGGGTGCCAGCATGGACAACGCCGTCGCTATCGGAGACTACCGTGTTTTGAACGAAGACGGCCTTCGCTACGAAGACGAGTTCGTCAAACACAAGATTCTCGACTCCATCGGCGATCTGTACCTGCTGGGCAAGACGCTGATCGGCGAGTTCAGTGGCTACAAATCTGGCCACGCCCTCAATAACTTGTTGTTACGTAAGCTTATTTCCAGCAAGGACTGCTGGGAAATTGTCACCTTCGAAGAAGAAACCGAAGCCCCCATTTCTTACCTGCGTCCGGTCTTTGCAGGCTAAAGAGTTTTTCTGCTATCTTCGACCCATTGTGCCTGTCAGGGCTTGCTGAAGCGGTTCGCTGAAGCACTTGCTGACAGGGCGGTGGGGTTGGATTTCCACCGGTTGTAAATGGCCGGACGAAGTCGCTAAACATAAGAACGCAGAATAATGAAAATAATCATCGTTGACGCCTGTCACGGGGTGTCCAAATCAATAACCATCAAAGGATGGGTGCGGCTGGGGCTAAGCCTCTGCTTGCTGGGCCTTCCCATGCTCGTGGGTTACGGCGCTTATCTGGTGGCGGAAGCCCGCGGCGTCAAAGTGGCCCGCGATGCGGCAACAGAAGAATGGACAGAATCGTTGCGGGAACAGGAAGCTGATCTCGCCAGAGTGAAAGAAGACACCACCACCCGCCTTGAAGCCCTCACCATCCGCCTTGCCAACCTGCAGGCGCGCCTCGTAAGACTCGACGCCCTCGGCGAAAAACTTTCCAACGTATCCGGCCTGGCCGAAAGCGAATTCGATTTTGACACCGAGCCGTCCATTGGTGGCCCCGAGATGCTCGATGAAGCAACACTCGGCAGTCCCGAATTCATCAGCGAGCTGGAAGCGCTCGAACGGCGCATAGAAGAACGCCAGCAACAGCTGGAAATGTTGAACTCAGCGATTACCGAGCGCCAGAGTCTGGCCGAATTTGATGTGTCGGGTCGGCCGATAAGCGGTGGCTATATCAGCTCCACGTACGGTCGCCGGCTTGATCCCTTCACTGGCAAGCTTGCCGTGCATCAGGGAGTTGATTTCAACACCGGTCATGTTGGCGAGGAAGTGTTTGCAGTCGCTGCCGGCGTGGTGAACTACGCCGGCTGGAAAGATGGCTATGGCCGCATGGTGCAGATTGACCACGGCAATGGTTATCAAACGCTGTACGCCCACGACCAGAAATTGCTGGTGAACGAAGGCGATGTCGTCAAGAAAGGCCAGATCATTGCCTTGTCGGGCACCTCCGGTCGCTCGACGGGTCCGCATGTGCATTTTGAAGTGCACAAGAATGGCCGCGTCGTTGATCCTGCCTCTTATATCCAAAGCACCATCCGCTAGTTCTCCCTGAGCCCTGCGGGGCATCCCTTGTGGCGGGCTAAATCAGCCCCCATATCGGTGCGGCATGCCTGCGCCATTTGAAATTTTCTGCAATCCCGGCACTTCCTTCCAGATTAATGCGGTATCTCTATGTCCTTCCTATCTCTCACATGGTTGTTTGGCAGCAAGAATGATCGTGAGCTGAAAAAGCTTGCGAAAACTGTCATCCAGATCGCCAGCTTCGAACCCGAGCTGCAAAAGCTCAGCAATGAAGAGTTGCAGGCGAAAACACCTGCCTTCAAACAACGTCTCGCCAATGGCGAAACGCTCGATGCTCTCCTGCCGGAGGCGTTTGCTGTCGTGCGTGAGGCTGGCGTCCGTGTCATGCAGATGCGCCACTTCGATGTGCAGATGATCGGTGGCATGGTGCTGCACACTGGCAAGATTGCCGAGATGCGCACCGGCGAGGGTAAGACCCTGGTTGCTACCTTGCCCGCTTACCTCAATGCCCTGAGTGGTAAAGGCGTGCATCTGGTTACCGTTAACGATTACCTGGCCCGCCGCGACGCCAACTGGATGCGTCCACTTTATGAATTCCTCGGCATGAGTGTTGGCATTGTCGTCCCCAACCAGGATCCCAATGAAAAGCGCGCAGCTTATCTTGCCGATATCACCTACGGCACCAACAACGAATTCGGTTTCGACTACCTGCGCGACAACATGGCGTTTCGCTTGCAGGATCGTAACCAACGGGGTCTCAATTTCTCTATCGTTGACGAAGTAGATTCCATCCTCATCGACGAAGCGCGTACGCCTCTCATCATTTCGGGTGCAGTGCAGAATTCCAGCAAGCGTTATATCGACATCAATGCACTCGTGCCGTTGCTGACGAAAGGTGACAAGAAGCCCGAGAAGTCACAGTTGGAGCGTCAGGTCGAAATTTATGAAG
>JAZKEH010000472.1:0-4892 GCA_040387155.1 Pseudomonadota bacterium
AGCCCTTGCACAGCCTCGGCCCATCACAACGCGCGCGTGCAGTCGCCTATCTGGAACAGCGGCCGCTGTTGCACTGGCCGTTGCGCGTGCAGCAAGTGGTGGAGCTGGCGCGACTTGCGTTCGGTGATCGCGATGTTGCAGCTGGCGCTGCAGCAATTGCGGCGGCGTTGAAAGCCACTGGCGCCGTTGATTTTGCTGCGCGCGATTTTCAGCAACTCTCCGAAGGCGAAAAGCTGCTGGTCAATTTGACACGCGCTTTGGCCGGTGAACCGCAACTGTTGCTGGCCGATGAACCGACAGCAGCGCTCGATCCTGCCAATCAGCACTCGGTGATGCAGCTGCTGCGCACGCGCGCTGCAACGGGAATGGGTGTGATCGTCGTGCTGCACGATCTGACCTTGGCCGCGCGCTACTGTGATCGTTTGCTGCTGCTGCACAGCGGTTCCGTCATTGCCGACGGTGTACCAGCTGATGTCCTCAGCGCCGCCAATCTGCAACACGCTTTCCAGATCGACGCCCATCTCGATGGCGCCACCAACACTGTTATCGTTGCCGGGAAGTCATGATGGATACGCTGTTCTTCTGGTTGTCGAAGTTGGTAGGCATGCTGTTGTTGCCTGATGCCGTGCTGCTGCTTCTGTTAGTGGCATGCTGCGTGCTGCTCTATCGCAATCAGCTGCGAGTGGCCAGGCTGCTGCTGACCGCGCTGCTGGTGCTGTTGGGCGTGCTCAGCTTGCTGCCGCTTGGCAAATGGATGTATGCGCCACTCGAAAATCGCTTCGCTGCCAATCCGCCGCTGCTGAACAGGGTAGATGGCATCATCATGCTGGGCGGTGATCTTATCCCGCAGCTGAGTGCCTATTGGCAGCAGCCCGAGCTCAGCGCCTCCGCCGAGCGCGAGTTTGCGTTTGCGACACTTGGCCGCCAGTACCCCAATGCCAAACTGGTGATGACCGGTGGCAGCGCGAGCCTGGTCGACAACGAATACCGCGAAGCCGATTTCGTCCCGCTCTTGCTGCAACAGCTGCAGATTGACCCCTCACGCGTGATCTTCGAGCGCAACTCACGCAATACCTATGAAAATGCCGTCAACAGCAAGGCGCTGGTGCAGCCACAAGCGGGTGAAGTCTGGATTCTGGTCACGTCTGCCGGCCACATGCCGCGTTCAGTCGGAGCATTCTGCAAGCAGGGTTGGCCAGTGCTGCCATGGCCGGTCGACCACATGACGGCGCCGACCGAGCTGGATATCGGCTTCGACCTGCTGGGCCATGTGCAGGACCTTCGTACGGCATTGCATGAATGGCTCGGCCTAACCGCGTACTATGCCACCGGCAAAACCACTGCATTGTTTCCTACCCAGTGCACTCCTTGATCAATTGGAGACTTGATGAAAATCTGGAAGACCCAAACCACTGTTGAGGCCATCAACGCGCTGTGCCAGGGCACGATGTGCGAGCACATCGGCCTTGTCATTACAGAACTCGGTGATGATTACCTGAGAGGCACATTGCCGGTGGACAGCCGTACCCAGCAGCACATGGGCATCATCCATGGCGGCGCCTCGGTTGTGTTGGCAGAAACGCTGGGTAGTATCGGCTCTACGCTGTGCTGTCCCGAGGGTTTTCACATCGTCGGTCTCGACATCAATGCCAACCATATTCGCGCCGGCAAGCCGCCTTATGTCACCGGCACTGCGCGTGCGCTGCATGTTGGCAGCTCGACCATGGTGTGGGAGATCAAGATTACCGACGTCGAAGACAAACTCGTCTGTGTCTCGCGCCTGACCTGTGCGGTGTTGAAGAACCGATGAGTCAGTTGGCCGCCGAGCAAATAGTCCTGTGCAAGCGCGGTACGCCGCCGTTGGCTGGCGTTGAGCTGGCGGCGCTGCTGAGTGCGGTGCCGCAATGGCGCGTCACGCAGGACCAGGAGATTCCACAGCTGCAGCGAACCTTCGTTTTCAAGAATTTCGTGGAGGCCTTGCGCTTCACCAACGTAATCGGCGATCTCGCTGAGCAGGCCAATCACCATCCCGCGCTGCTGCTGGAATGGGGCATCGTTAAAGTCAGCTGGTGGACCCACACCATCAAGGGACTGCACAGGAATGACTTCATCCTGGCAGCCCGTTGCGATGCGGCCTATTCGCCGGCGGATGCCCCCACGACGTCGTGAATGAACTCCAGCATCATGCCGGTATAGCGTTCGTCGCTGCTGTTGATGTGCTGGTTGATTGAAATGTGGTTGTGGTCACGCGCCTGCACAAAGCGCGGGCACACGGCACGGGTGCGACACAGGATTTCATACATTTGCGCCGTGCCTTGCTCGATACCATGCGGGTCGTATTGCGCACTCATCAGGAACACCGGCACGTCCACGCCCTTGTAACGCTGTGCCATGTAGAAGCCAGAGCTGGTTTCGCGCGTGGCCGGATCCTTGCCGAAGTACTCTTCATTGGTAGCCTGATAGGCGCCCGACAGCATGATGGCGCCAGCGATGTCGGGATCACCGTCCAGCATCATGGCGGGATCAAACAAAAGCGACGCCACATGGGTGCAACCGGCTGAGGCACACAGAAAGAAAATCTCTTCGGTGTTGATGCCATAGGTCGTCGCGTTGGCGAAGATCCAGCTGACGATGTCCTTCATGTCCTGCGCACCCTGCGGGTAGGTAATGTTGGGCACCAGCCGGTAGGTCGCGTTGATGCCGACCATGTCGTGGCGGGCAAAGAAGGTGGCAACGTTGGCGTTCATCAACTCGGACAGCGGATTCACCTTGTCGCCGCCGGTCAGGCCACCGCCATGGATAAAGACCACGGCTGGCCGCGTGCCGGTAGCGCCCTTCGGGGTATAGATATCCATGCCGTTCTTCGCGTCGATGCCGTATTTCACGTCCTTCGCAACGTCGAGATTGCCCTTGTCACTGCTCTTGTGGATTTCGGCGAACAGCTTGCCCGTGGTATCGATGACATTCGGATTGAGATTGGGCCCCAGCGCCTTGATGTCGGTAAAGGCCTTCAGCAAGGCAGGATCGCTGACGCTTTGCGCCTGCAACGGCGACTGGACCAGGAAGGCCAGTGCCAGCGGCAGTGCAAGTTTTGTAATGGTTTTGAACATGGTTTCCCCTCGGCTATCTGGTATTTGAAAGCTACGCGGATCATACGCGATCGCGGGTACAATCCTGCTCATCACAGTTGAAGCGTTGTACCCAAAGAGTGTACCCAACACTATGACCGCGGATTTCAGGGATTTATTCGGAAAATTGCTGCGACTGCCTTCCGTCAGCTCGGCCAATCCGGCTATCGACATGGGCAACCGCAATGTTGTCGAGCTGCTGGCCAATGTATTCGGTGATCTTGGCTTCCACTGCGAGCTGATGCCGCTGCCCAATCAACCGCACAAAGCCAATCTTATTGCGACCTATGGCAGTGGGCCCGGCGGTCTCGTGCTGGCAGGCCATACCGATACTGTGCCGTTCGATGAAGCGCTTTGGTCGGTGAATCCCCTGCAAATGACCGAGAAAGATGGCCGTCTGTACGGCCTCGGCAGCACCGACATGAAAGGCTTCTTCGCCCTTGTGCACGCCGCCGTGCAGCCGCTGTTGCAACAGAAGTTCAAGGCACCACTGATCATTCTCGCCACCGCCGATGAAGAAAGCTCAATGGAGGGTGCACGCGCACTGGTGCAGCAAGGCCGCTCACTTGGCCGTTATGCACTGATCGGCGAACCCACTGGACTCAAACCCGTTAATCGCCACAAGGGCGTGTTAATGGAGCGACTGCATGTCCAAGGCCAGAGTGGCCATTCATCCAACCCCGCGCTGGGAAAGAATGCGCTGGAAGCGATGCATGAAATGATCTCGACCTTGCTGGGCTTCCGCGCGCACCTGCAGCAGAAATTCCATGACCCTCACTTCGCCATCGACGTGCCGACACTGAATCTCGGCGTTATTCACGGCGGTGATAATCCCAATCGTATCTGCGGCCATTGCGCTTTGGAGTTTGATGTACGGTTGTTGCCCGGCATGCAGGGCACGCAGGTACGCGACGATATTCGCGCGCTGATAGAACCGATCGCCGCCAGGCACAAGGTGGACTTCACCTTCGCACCGTTGTTTGCCGGTGCTGAAGCGTTTGCCAACGACCACTCGGAATTGTTGAAGACCTGCGAAGCCCTCACTGGCGCCAGCGGGCAAAGTGTTGCCTTTGGTACGGAAGCACCGTTCATGCAACAACTCGGCCACGACACCATCGTGCTCGGACCCGGCAGCATCAACGTGGCGCATCAGCCTGATGAATACATGGGACTCGATCAGGTACAGCCTTGCGTGCATCTGTTGCAGCAACTTGTTCACAGGTTTTGCCTGCAATAATTTTTACCTGACGAATCTACCGATCGTGCTTTGTTAAATATTTGCCGTATTTTGATGAAGATTTCGCGATTCAGGTAAAGAAATTCCGCCATCCGCAGCGCAGCAAATTAATTTTCAGGAACCTGCTAAAGACTCGCCTTGTGCTGCCGCAATTGCTACTGCTTCAATTCCATCGTGGCACTGCAAGGAAGAGTTCGTATGTCAGATGCATCCTTCAACAAGTACATAGAAGCCGCCGCTTCTTCCGACTTGCTCGACCTGTTCCGCGAGATTTTCACGCGTGAACTTGTCTATCCGGTCTTCCAGCCCATTGTCGATGTACGCAACCAGTGCGTCTTTGGTTATGAGGCGCTGATTCGCGGACCGCAGGGCAGCCGGCTGGTGTCGCCGTACGATCTGTTTCGCTGTGCGAGCCAGCTGTCGCTGGGCGATGAGTTTGAAGTACTGTGCCGCAAAGTATCGATCCGCCAGTTTGCACAATCGTCATTGCCGCATCGGCTTTTTCTGAATACCAGCCCTGCCCTGTT
>JAZKEH010000472.1:4902-5348 GCA_040387155.1 Pseudomonadota bacterium
GGCGATTTCGAAAAGGGCAAAACCCTGCAGTTTTTGCACGACAGCAAACTGGATCCGCAGCGTGTCGTCATCGAAGTCACTGAGCACAAGCAGACAAACCACTACGACCTGCTCAATGAAGCGCTGCTGCAATATCGTGCGCTCGGTTTCCAGGTAGCGCTCGATGATCTTGGCGCCGGTTATTCCAGCCTGCGTCTGTGGAAGGAGCTGCTGCCCGACTACATCAAGGTCGACAAACACTTCATTCGCGATGTGCACGTGAACAAGCTCAAGCAGTCGTTCGTGAATGGTCTGCTGGAAATATCAGCTGGCAGCAACTGTCGCCTGATTGCCGAGGGAGTCGAGAAAAAGGGCGAATTTGATTATTTGTGCAATCGCGGCATTGTGTTGATGCAGGGCTACTACTTTGCGCGGCCGATGTCGGCGGACGACGTGGCCAGCTACCT
>JAZKEH010000473.1:0-1674 GCA_040387155.1 Pseudomonadota bacterium
GCCGCTGTCGCCCACCAGATGCCAATGAATCGGGTAGCGCGCCAGCTCCATGTGCTGGCCCATGCGATTGAGCTCAACGCCTTCCACATACATCTTGCTGGTGACCATCGCCATGATGTGACCACCGAAGTAAGACTCCAGCGAATCTTCGGAGGACTGCACCTTGATGTTGCGCGTCAGCAAACCTACTTCGCCGCGCTCGTCCACCTCGAAGGTGATTGCGCCGAAGTGCATGTACTCGAGTGGCTTGTCGAGCGTGATGGTGTTGCCGCTGATCGCAGCAATGGTGCGACGCTCGGCCTGACGCGGATCGAAGTCGGTGGAGGCCAGCACAATCTCGTCGCCAGCTTTCCACTGCGAGGCATTGAGCACGTCGATTGACGTGCTGCCGGCGTCGGCAGTTTTTGACAACTTGGTCCAGCTGTTGCTGCGGTCGCCATGCAGATTCAGCGTACCGCCAGAGAGCATGATGCCGCGATCACCCATGCCCATCATCTGTTCATCCGGCACGTTGTTGGTCAGTGTGATGGTGGCCTTGTGCGTATGCGGTTTGGCTTCGGTGCCAATCTGCAATTCGCCGTGCAGCATGATCCACTCGGTGCTCAGTTCCAGATCGACGTTGTCGGCAAAGGTCAGTTTGCCGCTGATGGTGATACCACCCAGCGCCGGCGGGCTGACGTCGAGGATCACGTCCTTGCCGCTGGCAATGCTTACCTGTTCACCGGCAGCGGGCACTTTGTTGTCGGGCCACGTCGAGGGATTGGACCACAGCGCTTGTTGGGCCTGGGCGCTGGTGTAGCCGCCAAGCAGAACACAGGCAGGAATGATCAGTGCAAAACGGGATAAGCGGGATGTCGTTTTCATTTTTCCAATCTCCGTAACTCAATTAGGCCTACCGTCTCTAGCGCATCAGTAGCGCATCAGTTATTTGTCATCGGGGGCAGAGACATTGCGAAGCTTGATCAACCACTTGCCGTCCACTTTCACCAGGTCATCAACACCGTTGCCGGCGGCTGCAATGCGGGCCGGGTCCGGCGATGTCGCAGCACCGGTACCAAAAATGGTTTGATGATAGTAGTGATAGCGGGCAGTGGTAGGACCGGTGAACTCAAGATATTGATTCATCGTGAAATGGCGCATGGTGATGGTTTCGCCTTTCGCCCGGCGCTCTTCATGACCCTTCTTTATATCGGTGACCATTTTGTGCAGGGCATCGCGACCCTTGGTCTGGCCGAAAGCGCCGTCGGCCGTGAACAGACTGACGTAAGCATCGGCGTCGTAGGTGTCGAGCATGCGATCGTAACTCCACATCAATTTCTCGATGGCTGCGCGGTCTTCTGCGGAGCCAACGATGACGCCACCCTCGGAAGCTGCAGCAACGGCTACAGGCATGAACAAGAATGCTGCCAGCGCGGCAGCCGCGCCGAACAATGCGGTACGTAACATGGAGAGCCCCTCTGCCATTGGCAGGAATATTATTGGTTTTGTTGGTGACTACGATCAGAACGAGGGGACATTAACTCATTGGTAATGAACGTTTCAACGATTCCGGAAATAAGTGCCAGCGCTTCAACCTTTATCCGCACGGTTACGTCGATTGAGACCCTCTGCTCTCCCCGGCATTGAGCTAAAAAAAGCCCGCATTACGCGGGCTTTTTTGTTTCTGCTTTTCTT
>JAZKEH010000474.1:0-2290 GCA_040387155.1 Pseudomonadota bacterium
ATAACCGACGGATTCGCAGGCTGGCAACACGTCGTCCGCCCCCCTCTCAACCTGGCGCGCAAAAACTGCCACCGGTATTGCCGCATTGTTTTATCGATGATGTGTCCAGGGACAATCCTTGCCGGCGCTGGCCGGACGAAATTTTCCAGCTGTTCTTTTGCGAAGCGACGACTGAACCAATGGTACGCGGCACATCGAAAGTGTTGAGCGATAGTGATGCTTGTGAATTTGTGCGGAACCGTGTTGCAACTGCACAGCAAGTTGGGTCGGCACCGACGAGCCAATCCTGGTTGCGCGCAATTGGTTTTTTATAGCGATTAATTTACGAAAAATTTTCGGAGACATCTGTTGCGGTCCAGGCGCATACGACATATGTTTTCGACAAGAATGCATGCGCGACAATGTTCGCCATGCTTTCATTGCTTCATGAGTCGCACGAAACAATTTCCGTCGCCGCTGCTGTCAGCGCATCCGCTGACACATCTCATCACTTTTATGTCAGCCAGATCGCCGCGATTTTATTTTTACCGGCATGATGGTCTATTAGAGGAAACACTTTTATACTCCTGAAGCAAATACCAAGGCCGTCATTTTGCGAAAAAAGCCCGGTATTTAGCGCATTAAAACAATCACCATATATTTCTTCAGCCGTACCGAACGGTACGGCGCAAAAGAAAAAATCGCATAGGGGAAAACTAATGTTCAGAGGCAAAAAAAAATGTGGGCGCAGACAGTTAGCCCTGGCGATATCCGCCGCCACCATTCTCATCACTTATCACAACCAGACCCTCGCACAAGCGCCAGCCGTTGAGGAAATCCAGATTACCGGTTCACGCATTTCACGTGACGTGGGATTTGAATCGCCTGTTCCTGTTACTGCACTTAATGTCGAAGAATTACGCATGTTCGAGCCTGGCCTGGGTGTGGCCCAGCAGTTGGAGAACCTCCCGCAATTCTTCAGCAACATCAGTGGCGACAACATTGCAAACCGCGTGACCGCCGACGTTGGCCAGAGCCAGCTCAACATGCGCGGCATGGGTGGCAATCGCACACTCGTACTGCTTGACGGCTTGCGTGTCGTGCCATCTGACAAGAATAGCTCCGTGAGCGTCGACTACCTGCCCAATACATTGCTCCAGCGCGTCGACGTTGTTACCGGTGGTGCTTCCGCGGCTTATGGTTCAGATGCACTCGCTGGCGTTACCAACTTCGTACTCAACCGCAACTTCACGGGGCTTGATCTAAGCTTCACTTCGGGTGTCAATGAAGAAGGCGACGGAGACTTTTCGCGTGGCTCAGTCACGTTCGGCGACGATTTCCTCGATGAAAGGCTGCACATCTTTGGCTCTGTGGAGGCTCGCTACAATGATGCATTCCGCCGCGAAAACGCCGACTGGGACAATCGCACAGGTTATGTGATTAACCCGGCGTGGGCCGCCGCTGCCGCCTTGCCGCCGGGCAGCCCCGGCAGGTGTGTTGTCGGCGTTTACTGCGAGGCTGGTCCACAGCGCCTGACGAAAGATTTCGTCTACAACAACTCATTTGCGAACACCGGGTTGATCATCCAGCCCAACACGCCGCTGAACCGTCTGCAGTTCACCAACGATGGACGCGGAGTAATTCCGTTTCAGGAAGGGCAGTTCAGCTCGGTCGCTGGACAAACCGGCACGCTTAACAGCGCGCTGGGTGCGCCGGGGCAGTACCAGTATGACGAGTTCGTCAACGGTCATACCCAAAGCCTCGAGCGAGTTGGCGTCAAGCAGCAAAACGTCTTTGTTGGCGCCGACTACAACCTCACCGAGAACACGACATTGTGGGGCCATGTGCTGTACGGTCGCGTTCTCAATGACATCGAGCCCTCGTCTTCGGGGGCATCGGGCACCGGTCTTGGCCACGCTGGTCTCGCGTTCATGAATATCTACCGCGACAACCCTTATCTGCCAGCGTCGGTCAGGGACCAGATGGTTGCCTCGAACCTTCAGTCCATTCGCGTAGACCAGCACGGTTTCCTCGGCACCGAATGGGGCATTCGTGAAAAGCCCCAGGTTCTGAATCAGATTGAGTCCTTTACTGTCGGCTTTACTACCGAAAACCTCATCGGCGACTGGAATTTGCGTGTCGCTTACCAGGCGGGCGATGCCAAGAAGAAAAACATGAACAACAACTGGGAACGGCTGGACCGTTTCTATCTGGCTGCCGATGCAGTGACAGATCCAGCTACAGGACAGCCCATTTGCCGCATCAAATCCGTGGCGCAACAACTGGCGGCGCAAGGTCGTAACCTTGAAGC
>JAZKEH010000475.1:0-10932 GCA_040387155.1 Pseudomonadota bacterium
ACAGCGAAGTAGTTGTGCAGTTCACCGACAAGGACGGCAACAAGGAAGAGACCTTCGACAAGCTGATTGTCTGCGTCGGTCGCAAACCCTACAGCGTTGGCTTGCTGGCTGATGATTGTGGCGTGCAGAAAGACGAGCGTGGTTTTATCAAGGTTGATGATCACTGTGCCACTGCTGTTGCCGGTGTCTACGCCATCGGTGATCTGGTGCGCGGTCCGATGCTGGCCCATAAAGCGTCGGAAGAGGGCGTTGTAGTTGCCGACATCATCGCTGGCCACAAGGCTTCGCTGAACTACGATCTGATCCCATCCGTCATCTACACCCATCCGGAAATTGCCGCAGTCGGCAAAACCGAAGAGCAATTGAAAGCTGCAGGCATTGAATACAAAACCGGCGTGTTTCCGTTTGTTGCCAGTGGTCGTGCGTTGGCCGCCAACGATTCAGACGGCATGGTGAAAATGCTGGCCGATGCCAAGACCGACCGCGTGCTTGGTGTGCACATCATTGGGCCGTCGGCTGCCGACCTTGTGCAGTCCATGGTTATCGCGATGGAGTTCAGCACCAGCTCGGAAGACATCGCGATGATGGTGTTTGCCCATCCTGCACTTAGCGAAGCCGTGCATGAAGCGGCGCTGGCCGTGAATGGTCATGCTGTTCACATCATGAATCGCAAAAAGAAATAAATTCCAGTCACCGGACTTTTTCATAGGAACATTCCATGAATCTACATGAATACCAGGGCAAGCAGTTGTTTGCCGAATACGGCTTGCCAGTGTCCAAGGGCTTTGCCTGCGATACTCCGGACGAAGCAGCGGCTGCGGCCGACAAGATTGGTGGCACCGAATGGGTTGTCAAAGCCCAGGTGCATGCCGGTGGTCGCGGCAAGGCCGGCGGCGTCAAGCTGCTGAAGAGCAAGGAAGAGATCCGCGAGTTCGCCGCCAAGTGGCTTGGCAAGAATCTGGTGACGTACCAGACTGACAAGAACGGTCAGCCGGTTACCAAGATTCTCGTCGAGTCCTGCACGGACATCGCGCAAGAACTGTATCTCGGCGCCGTTGTTGATCGTAGCTCACGCCGCATTGTGTTCATGGCATCCACCGAAGGTGGTGTTGAAATCGAGAAAGTTGCGCACGACACACCAGAAAAAATTCTGAAAGCCACGATCGACCCGATCGCCGGTGCCCAGCCTTATCAGGCACGTGAACTTGCATTCAAACTCGGCCTCAATGCCGAGCAGATCAAGCAGTTCACCCAGATTTTCCTCGGCCTGGCGAAGTTGTTTGTCGAATGCGACCTGGCCTTGCTGGAAGTGAATCCGCTTGTCATCACGAAAGCCGGCAATCTGCACTGTCTGGATGCCAAGCTGAACATCGACGGCAATGCGCTGTTCCGTCAGCCAAAGATCCGTGCGATGCATGATCCTTCGCAGGATGATGCGCGTGAAGCACTGGCTGCCAAGTGGGAACTGAACTACGTCGCCCTCGAAGGCAACATCGGTTGCATGGTCAATGGCGCCGGTCTGGCCATGGGCACGATGGACATCGTCAAACTGCATGGCGGTCAACCGGCCAACTTCCTTGACGTGGGCGGTGGCGCTACCAAGGAACGTGTAACAGAAGCATTCAAGATCATTCTGTCCGACAGCAATGTCAAAGCCGTACTCGTCAACATCTTCGGCGGCATCGTACGTTGTGACCTGATTGCAGAGGGCATCATCGGTGCGGTCAACGAAGTCGGCGTCAAAGTGCCGGTCGTTGTCCGTCTCGAAGGCAACAATGCCGAGCTCGGTGCGCAAGTGCTGGCGAAGAGCGGTCTCAACATCATTGCAGCCAAGAGCCTGACCGATGCTGCGCAACAAGTCGTCAAAGCAGCAGGAGGTCAATAATGAGTATCTTGATCAACAAGAACACCCGCGTTATCTGCCAGGGTTTCACTGGCGCCCAGGGTACTTCGCACTCCGAACAGGCGATTGCCTATGGCACCAAGATGGTCGGTGGCGTTACACCGGGCAAGGGCGGCCAGAAGCATTTGAACCTGCCGGTTTTCAACACTGTTGCTGATGCCGTAAACGAAACCGGTGCTGATGCATCGGTCATCTATGTACCAGCGCCGTTCTGCAAAGACTCCATTCTTGAAGCTGCCAATGCAGGCATCAAGCTGATCGTCTGTATCACCGAAGGCATTCCGACGTTGGACATGCTGGTCGTCAAAGTGAAATGCGATGAACTCGGCATACGCCTGATCGGCCCCAACTGCCCGGGCGTTATCACTCCCGGCGAATGCAAGATCGGCATCATGCCTGGCCACATCCACAAACCCGGCAAGGTCGGCATTGTGTCGCGTTCAGGCACGCTGACGTATGAAGCGGTCAAGCAGACCACTGACTACGGCTTCGGCCAGTCGACTTGTGTTGGTATCGGTGGCGACCCAATCCCGGGTTCCAACTTCATCGACATCCTGCGACTGCTGCAGGACGATCCACAGACAGAAGCCATTGTTATGATCGGCGAGATCGGTGGCAGTGCTGAAGAAGAAGCGGCTGCGTTTATCAAGAAGAACGTTACCAAACCAGTCGTGTCCTACATCGCAGGTGTAACAGCACCTCCGGGCAAGCGCATGGGCCACGCCGGCGCCATTATCTCTGGTGGCAAAGGCACGGCAGCTGAGAAATTTGCAGCACTGGAAGACGCCGGTATCACGACTGTTCGCAGCCTTGCTGACATTGGCAATGGCATCAAACAGGCCACTGGCTGGAAGTAAGCCACTCCTGTTGTGAAACGCAAAAGGCCTGCTTCGTGCAGGCCTTTTGCGTTGTGGTGTACAGCTACATTCCGACAGCTCAAGGCGTACTGGTTAGTTACCTGCCGTCAATGAGGAGCCTTGGATGGATTTCAGTATCGGGTTCAGGTGCAAACTGCCCGCACCTGCGCGATATCCGTCAGTCCCTGCAACACTTTGGCTATCCCTTCCTGTTTCAACGTACGCATGCCGTCAGCGCGGGCCTGCACCTGCAAGTCCCGTAGCGGCGCCCTGGTTTGTATCAGACGTTTGAAGGCTGGCGTTACCAGCAGCAATTCGTGCAGCCCGATGCGCTTTGCATAGCCGCTTTGATTGCAATGTTTGCAACCCTTGGCCTGGTACAGAGTCAGGCCGCCGGTTTCCGCAACGTCATTTCTCCACTGTTTGATAATACTGTCTGGTTCCAGCGAGCTGCCTTCGCAATACTCAACAGCCAACAGCCGGATTTCATCATCGGCCGGTTCATAGGATTGCTTGCAGTGCTTGCACAGACCCTTGGCGAGACGTTGTGCGAGGATGCCCAACAGGGCGTCGGCAAAATTGAACGGATCCATGCCCATGTCGAGCAGGCGTATTGCACTTTCGACGGCACCATTGGTATGCAAGGTCGACAGCACCAGATGCCCTGTCAGCGAGGCTTCAATGCCGATACCGGCAGTTTCCTCATCACGCATCTCACCGACCATGATGACGTCGGGATCTGCACGCAGAAAACTGCGGATGGCACTGGCAAAGGTCCAGCCGATCGCGGTATTCACTTGCACCTGCCGCAGACCGGTTTGTGTTATCTCCACGGGATCTTCCACCGTCCATATCTTGCGATCCGGGGTATTGATGTGGCTGAGCAGTGAATGCAGTGTCGTGGTCTTGCCCGAGCCGGTAGGGCCGCAGACGAGAATCAGACCATAAGGATTCTGCGCCAATTTTTGCAGACTGAGGAGCTTGTCCGGCGCGACACCGAGTTCAGTCAGCGGCACTGGTTTTGACGCAGCCAGCACTCGCATGACGACATCTTCGAGTCCGTTATTGGTCGGGATCGTGACGACGCGTAATTCAACGTTGGCGGGGCCGAACTGTTTGAAGTCGATCTTGCCGTCCTGCGAGATGCGATGATTGGTGATGTCGAGCTGCGCCATGATCTTGATACGCGACACCAGCGCATTGCGGTAGCTCGCCGGAATTTCCAGATAGGGGGCCAGCGTGCCGTCCTTGCGAAAACGGATGCGGGTGTTTTGTTTGCCAGGTACGCATTCGATATGAATGTCGGATACTCCGCTGGCGTGCGCATCCAGAATGGTCTTGTTGACCAGTTGAACCAGCGTGCTGTCGGATTCGGGCACTTCTACCGGGGCCAGTGACAGTGGGGTGTCGTCCATCACCAGGCGGGCTGCCAGTGTGTCGACGGCGATGTCGGCACTCTTGTGGTATTCGTACTCGTCGCCGAGTCCGTCCTTGCTCATCACCACTGGCGCGCGGTGACCGAAGGCACTGTATTGTTCAGTGATGGCGGCCAGAATCTCTTCGCGGGACGCCACCGCGGGAATGATGCGACGGCCGGTAATGAATTGCAGTTCGTCCAGCACCGCACTGGCCAAGGGGTTTTCGAAAGCTACCACCAGACCGGTACTGTGGAGACACAGTGCAATCAGCACATTCTTGCGGGCGAAGGCAGCGTCCACCAACCGTAACGCAGCGGCGTCGAAGTTGAATTTCTGCAGACTGACAAAAGGGATGCCCAGCCGTACTGACAGCGCTTCGCTAAGCGTGGTGGAATCTACTGCTCCCATTTCCACCAGGATTCTGCCGAGTGGCGTCTTGCGGCTTTGATGCTGGCGTTCCAGTGCCGTCTCCAACTGGGTTTGGGTCACCAATCCCAACTGGATCAGGGCCTCTCCCAGCTTGAGCACCGGCATGCTCTTCTGGTGAATGATCGCGCGCTCCAACTGATCGCGAGAGACGATGTGATTGGCTGTCAGCACATCGCCGATGCGCTGCGTGCGCAGTTCCTGCTGGCGGGCGAGGGCAGCATCAATGGTGGCCGGACTGGCAAGCTCTTTTTCTATCAGTACTTCTCCCAGACGGCGTCCGATCTCCTGTTTCTTGCTGGCTGAAACCGGAATGAACCAGCGCACGACGCGCCCGTCCGGCTCCGGCAGGTAGAGAAACAAACCATTGGCGCTGCTGACATAGCCCATGGTTTCGCCGGTCATGATCTGCTGGTCTTCGAATTCGACTTTGTAATGCTGGCGCTCAGATGGCGCGAATACTTCGCTGGCACGGCCTTCCAGCGCCACCGGCGCGGGTATCAGGCTGACTGGCTGCTCAAGCCACAGCGAGCGCAGACGATTGAGTGGGATGGTCTTGATCGGCTCACTGGGCAGGGCCTGGAACAAGAGCTCTGGCTCCTGTGAGGAAAAGCTGATCAACATGCCGTGTAACTTGATACCGGTACGCAGCTGGACAACACAACTGCAAGGATCGCTGCCCGCAAGGTCGTCAACTACTGAAAAATAGGGAGGAAGCGGCCAATTAACGATGCCCGCCGGGGGAACTTGTGCGTTGGGGCTGGTGTTCATGATTCACCTCAAATCCATTTTGGGGGCTGGTTAGCCCACGTTGCCATGCTGCGCTGGCGTTGAATCAGGCGGAAGCGGAGGTCGCTACCATTTCATGATTGCAGATTCCCGGATTTTGTACAGCCGGCCTTGAAATTGTTGCTGTGTGCCCATACTTCCGCAGGGTCCTGAAATGTTCCGGCACCACTTGAAGGAGGCCCCATGACCGCTGCAGCCAAACAAACCCTTGGATTCCAGACTGAAGCCAAACAACTGCTTCATCTTATGATTCATTCCTTGTATAGCAACAAGGAGATATTCCTGCGTGAGCTGATTTCGAACGCATCCGACGCTGCCGATAAATTGCGTTTCCTCGCGTTGACCAACAATGATCTGTATGAGGGTGATGGCGAACTGAAGATTACCGTTGAAGTGGATACGGCCAACCGGACCATTACGTTACAGGACAACGGCATTGGCATGACGCGCGAAGAAGTCATCGAGAACCTGGGTACCATCGCCAAGTCCGGCACCGCGCAATTCCTGGCCAGTCTGTCCGGTGACCAGAAGAAGGACTCCCAGTTGATCGGCCAGTTTGGTGTCGGTTTCTACTCAGCCTTTATTGTGGCCGACAGAGTCGAGGTGTTTACCCGCAAAGCCGGTGAGCCGGCTGCCAATGGCGTGCACTGGGAATCTTCCGGTGAAGCTGACTTCACCATAGAGCCGATGGAAATTGCGCAACGCGGCACCCGCATCGTGTTACATCTGAAAGCTGACGAAAAAGAGTTTGCCGAAGGCTATCGCCTGCGCAGCATCGTCAAGAAATACGCCGACCATATCTCGCTGCCGGTTATGATGGAGAAGTCCGATTTCCGCAGCGAAGAAGACAAACAGAAGGAACCCAAGCCGGTTGAATTCGAAACCGTCAATTCTGCCAAGGCGCTGTGGACACGTCCGCGTTCCGATATCAGCGATGAGGAATACACGGAATTCTACAAACACATAAGCCACGACTTTACCGATCCGCTCGACTGGAGCCACAACAAGGTTGAAGGCAAGCTGGAGTACAACAGTCTGTTGTACTTGCCGAAGCGTGCCCCTTACGACATGTGGAACCGCGATGGTGCCCGTGGCCTCAAGCTCTACGTCCAGCGCATTTTCATCATGGATGACGCTGAACAATTCCTGCCGTTGTACCTGCGCTTCATCAAGGGCGTTATCGATTCCAATGACATCTCATTGAATGTCAGCCGAGAAATTCTGCAACAGGATCCTGCTGTTGAATCCATGAAAAGTGGTCTGACCAAGCGTGTACTCGACATGCTGGAGAAGATGAAGAAGAAGGACGCCGACAAGTACCAGGAATTCTGGAAAGAGTTCGGCAACGTGCTGAAGGAAGGTCCGTCCGAAGATCAGGTCAACAAGGAAAAGATCGCCAAGCTGTTGATGTTCGCGACGACGCAAGGCACTGACGCCACCCAGAACCAGACGCTGGACGACTATGTCAGTCGCATGAAGCCGGACCAGAAGAAGATCTATTACATCGCCAGCGAAACATGGCAGACCGCGAAGAACAGTCCGCATCTGGAAGTGTTCCGCAAGAAGGGCATTGAAGTATTGCTGTTGTCAGATCGTGTGGATGAATGGCTGATGAGTCACTTGGCTGAGTTCGACGGCAAGCAGCTACAGGACATCACGAAGGGCGAACTTGATCTGGGCGAACTCGACACTGAAGAGGAGAAGCAGCAGCAGGAGGCCGAATCCGAGAAGGCCAAACCGTTGCTCGACCGCATCACCAAGGTGTTGACCGATCGGGTTTCCGAAGTGCGCGTAACGCATCGTCTTACCGAATCGCCAGCGTGTCTGGCGGTGGGTGAGTACGACATGGGGATGCAGATGCGCAAGATCATGGAAGCCGCTGGCCAGAAAGTACCTGACACCAAGCCGATCTTTGAAATCAACCCGGCGCACCCGCTGGTGCAGAAGCTGGACCAGGAAGCGGATGAAGAACGCTTTGCGGATCTTTCCAGCATCCTGTTCGATCAGGCTTCACTGGCAGAAGGGCGTCAGCTTGCTGATCCGGCTTCCTATATCTCCCGCCTGAACAAGCTATTGCTGGATTTGGCGCGCTGATAGTTGCACGCAAAAAAAAGCCGGCGGAAGCCGGCTTTTTTATTGCTGCGTCTTTTTACATCGCTGCCAGCAATGCATTCAATGTTGCACTAGGACGCATCGCTTTCTCGCACAGTACGGGATCGGGTTTGTAGTAACCGCCGATTTCCAGCTTGACGCCTTGTACTGTGTTGAGCTCATTGACGATAGTCTGTTCCAACTCGCGCAACTGCTTCGCCACTGGCTGGAAGCGGGCTTTCAGTGCCGCATCATCGTTCTGCGCAGCCAGCGCTTCCGCCCAGTAAAGCGCGAGGTAGTAATGGCTGCCCCGGTTATCAAGCTGGCCAGCATCGCGCTGCGGTGATCTGTCTTCATCAAGGAATACACCGGTTGCCTGGTCAAGCGTGTTGGCCAATACAAAGGCCTGCTTGTTGCCGGTCACGTTGCCCATGTGGTCAAGTGAGGCGGCCAATGCCATGAACTCACCCAGCGAATCCCAGCGCAGATGGTTCTCTTCAAGGAACTGCTGCACGTGCTTCGGTGCAGAACCACCGGCACCGGTTTCAAACATGCCACCGCCGTTCATCAGCGGCACGATGGATAACATCTTCGCACTGGTGCCGACTTCAAGAATGGGGAACAAGTCAGTCAGGTAATCGCGCAACACGTTACCGGTAACGGAAATGGTGTCCTTGCCTTCTTTCAGGCGCTGGCACGAGAACAGCGTAGCCTCTTCCGGCGACATAATGCGGATATCGAGCCCCGTCGTGTCATGGTTCTTCAAGTAGGTGTTGACCTTGGTAATCAGCTCGCGATCATGCGCGCGTTGTGGGCTGAGCCAGAACACCGCCGGTGTGTTGGAAAGGCGGGCACGATTGACGGCCAGTTTTACCCAGTCCTGGATAGGCGCATCTTTCACCTGGCACATACGCCAGATATCGCCTTTCTCGACCGCGTGTTGCAGCAACACTTCACCAGCCGCGTTGACGACGCGGATCGTGCCTGCACCTTTGGCCTCAAAAGTCTTGTCATGTGAGCCGTATTCTTCGGCAGCTTGTGCCATCAAGCCCACATTGGGCACGCTGCCCATTGTGCGTGGATCAAAGGCGCCATTCTTTTTGCAGAAATCGATCGTGGCTTCGTAAACACCGGCATAGCAGCGATCAGGAATTACAGCCTTCGTGTCGTACAGTTTACCGTCGGTGCCATACATTTTGCCGGAAGCGCGGATGGCAGCCGGCATTGAGGCGTCGATGATTACGTCGCTTGGAACATGCAGGTTGGTAATACCCTTGTCGGAGTTCACCATGGCCAGTTGTGGGCGCTTGGCAATATTGGCGGCAATGTCGGCTTCAATTTCGGCGCGCTTGTCGGCCGGCAGCGTTTTGATCTGTGCGTACATTTCGCCGAGACCGTTGTTCGGGTTGACACCCAGTTGCTTGAAAGTCTCGCCATGCTTGCTGAATACGTCAGACAGATAAACCGAGACCGCGTGACCGAACAGGATGGGATCGGACACCTTCATCATTGTGGCTTTCAGGTGCACCGACAGCAGCAGGTTCTGGGCCTTGGCTTCCTGCATCGAGGTTTCCAGGAAACTGCGCAGCGCGCTGGCACTCATCACGCAAGCGTCGATAACTTCGCCGGCTTGCAGCGGCGCAGATTTTTTCAATTCACTCGCCTGGCCATTGGCGTCCACGAACTCGATACGGAACGAATCCGCTTTCGTCATCGTGCGCGAAATTTCGGTGCCGAAGAAATCGCCGGCATTCATGTGCGCAACATGGGTCGGCGAAGCCGGATCCCACTTGCCCATCGAATGCGGGTTCTTGCGAGCGTAGGCTTTGACGGCGCCCGGTGCACGACGGTCCGAGTTGCCTTCGCGCAGCACCGGATTCACGGCACTGCCTTTTACTTTGTCGTAGCGGGTCTTGATGTCTTTCTCTTCCGGCGTCTGCGGGTTCTCTGGGTAGTCCGGCAGTTTGTAGCCCTTGGCCTGCAGTTCCTTGATGGTGGCATTCAGCTGTGGCATCGACGCGCTGATGTTGGGCAGCTTGATGATGTTGGCATCCGGCGTTGTCGCCAGTTGCCCGAGTTCGGCAAGATCATCCGAATGGAACTGCTCCTTGGTCAAACGATCCGGGAACCCAGCCAGCACACGGCCGGCCAGGGAGATGTCGCGGGTTTCTACCGTGATGCCAGAACTGGCGGTAAACGCCTGGATGATCGGCAGCAGCGAGAATGTCGCAAGGGCAGGGGCTTCATCGGTACGGGTATAGATCAGCGTAGGTTTGATGGTCATGGGGCTTCCGGCAAAGTAAAAAAACTGGGGCAATTATACTCAGGCCACGGCGGCAAAACGGGAATTAATCATGCCGCGGACTACATCTGTTCCAGTGTCGTGATGCCGAGTAGTTTGAGGCCCTGGCGCAGTGTCAGGGCTGTTAATTGACAGAGGCCGAGGCGCGACTGCTGGACCGCGCCTTCTGCCTTCAATACCGGGCAGGCTTCGTAGAACTTCATGAAGAGCCCCGACAATTCATAGAGATAGAGGCACAACTGATTGGGAAGGCAGTCCTCGGCCAGATTCTCGACCGCTTCGGTGAACTGCAGCAGCTTCAGGGCCAGCGCCTTTTCCTCGGCAGCTTCTACCGCAATCGTGTAACGCGCTTCGGTATCCAGGCTGGCGCGGCGGAAGATGCTGCGAATGCGGGCATAGGCATAGAGCAGGTAGGGTGCCGTGTTGCCTTCGAATGACAGCATGGTGTCCCAGTCGAAGATGTAGTCGCTGTTGCGGTTCTTGCTGAGGTCGGCGTATTTGACGGCGCCGAGGCCTACGGCCCTGGCAATCTTCCGGCATTCCTCTTCGGCCAGTTCGGGGTTCTTGCTGCGGACCAGCGCAAACGCCCGTTCAATACTTTCATGGCAGAGATCGACCAGTTTGATGGTATCGCCACTGCGGGTTTTGAACGGCTTGCCGTCCTTGCCCATCATCGTGCCGTAGGACAGATGTTCGAGTTTGCAGCTGTCACTGGCAAAACCAGCCAGGTGTGCCACTTTGAATACCTGTTGGAAGTGCAGGCTCTGCCGGGCATCAACCACGTAAAGCACACGGGCGGCCTGCAGTTGCTGGCAGCGGTAACTGATCGCCGCGAGGTCAGTCGTGGCATACAGAAAGCCACCGCCGGTTTTCTGCACAATGACGGGCAGCGGTTCGCCTTCCTTGGTCTTGAATTCATCCAGGAAAACACATTGCGCGCCATCAGACTCTTTCAACAAGCCCTTCGCATCCAGGGATTTGACGATGCCCTCGAGTTTGTCATTATAAAAACTTTCAGGCACCACATCACCGGGCTTCAACGTAATGTCGAGCAAGTCATACAGTTGCTGGCAATGAGTGATCGACACGCTGATGAAGCTTTGCCACATTGCCTGGCAGGCCGTGTCACCTGCTTGCAGCTTGACG
>JAZKEH010000476.1:0-2282 GCA_040387155.1 Pseudomonadota bacterium
GATGAAGAACATCGCCGCCAACATCACAATCGCCCCACCCGACGGCACCGGAATATCCCACGCCATCGGAATCCAGATACCGCCTACGCAGCTCAAGGTTGCCAGCAACATCGTGGTCCAGACAAAACTCCGCAGCGAACGACACAGGTTGCGCGCTGCCGCGGCCGGTATCAGCAACAGAGCTTCCACCAGCACCGCCCCAATGATCTTCACGCAAGCGACGGTAATCAGCGTTACCAGAATGATGAAGATGTACTCAATCGCTTGCACGTTGATGCCACGCACCTGCGCCAGACTCGGATTCAAGCTGCCCAGCAGCATCTTGTTGTACAGCGGCAAGCCGACTACCAGCGTGATGATTGTCACGACCAGCAACACATTCATGTCGAGATCACTGACCGTCAGGATGGAGCCGAACATGACGCTTTCGAGAATGTGGGTGTTAACGCGCGCCGATACATACAGCACCAGCGAGGCACCTACCGCGAGCGAGATGGAAAGGAACACACCGATCAAGGCGTCGGCCGACATGCGGGTACGCGGCTTCGTGTAATTCAGCACGATGCCGAACAACAGACAGAAGCTGAACATTGAAACGTAAGGCGCCGTGTAGGATTCCCCAATCAACACGCCTATCGCGACACCCGTGAGCGCGGCGTTGCCGATGGCCTGTGAGAAGAACGCCATGCGCTTGGCGACGATCATGGTGCCAACACAGCCAAGCAGTGGACCGATGACAATGGAGCAGAGCAGGGCGTTGATGACAAATTCGTAAAAGAAAATCGACGGCAGCAAGCCGGACTCGCCCAGCATCATCAGCTGTTCGCGCAACCATGCATAGAAAGGCGTCATTACGCTGCCCTCCCGGCGATTGCGTGGAAGACGCCACGCTGCATTTCCGGCGTCAACGTCGTTGCAGTGGGGCCATGGGCCAGCACAGTCTTGTCGATGACAGTGATGGAATGGGCAAGCCGCGCGACCTGATCCAGATCGTGGTTGATCCACAGCACGGTAGTGCCGGCCGCATTCAATTCGGCAATCAGACTTTCAAACAAGCGTGAGCCACCTTCATCAAGACTGGTCATTGGTTCATCCAGTACCAGCAATGCAGGGGCAGGAATCAGTGCCTGCGCAAACAGCAGGCGCTGGCGCTCGCCACCGGACAGCGAGCCGATCATCAACTTGCGCTTGGCGATGAGGCCAACCCGTTCCAGCGCATTATCGATAACTACTTTGACCTCCTTGCGCACCGACATGAACACAGGTTTGTTCTGGCTGATCGTCGTCATGAAGTCGTCAATCGTCAGTGGCAGCGTGCGTTCCATTTCGATCAGCTGTGGCACATAGCCGACGGTACCCTTTACGCCATTGGTCCAGTCGAAACGTATGGTGCCCGTGTGAGGCATCTGGCCGAGCAGGCAGCGCGCCGTCGTGGTCTTGCCACCGCCGTTGGGGCCGATGAAACAATGCAGTGAACCGGCGGCGATGCTGAACTGCATGCCGGACAGGATCTTCGATGCCCCCAATTGCAGGGACAGGTTGTCGACGTGAATGGCGGGGCCTTGCATGCGGAACTCGCTTGCACCGAAGTGCTGGGTGTCTGGCTATTTTTTGGTAGTGCTTTCGATGGCCGCTTTCAGCGAATCGAGGTTGTAGCGCATCTCTTCTTCAAACAGGGTTGGCGAGTATTCGCCGTCGGAGATGTGGGAGAACGAATAAACGGCAACGCCGGTTTCGGCCTGGATGGTGTCGGCCAGTTTGCCGGCGAAGAATTTTTCGGCGAACAGCACGTTGACGCCGGCAGCCTTGATGTCGTCAATCGTCTGCGCGAGTTGGCGTGCAGTAGGTTCAACACCGTGGCGCGGTTCGATGACAGCAGTAATCTGCAAGCCGAATTCCTGCATCAGGTAGCCATAAGCACCGTGCATCGTTGCCGCCTTGAAGTTGGACGAGTCGAGCTTGGCAATCTGTTGCGTGTACTCGGCTTTCAGCTGGCGCATCCTGGTGGCATAGGCGCGGCTGTTCTTGCGGTACTCGTCAGCATTGGCCGGATCGAGTTCGCCCAGCTTGCGGGCAATTTCATACACCTGCTGGATGGCGGTGATGGTGGAGATGAAGGTGTGTGCGTTCACGCTTTGATCGGCAGTGCCAGCAACCGGAATCAGCGATACACCGTCGTTGGCATAGATCAGCGGCACATCGCCGCCACCGGCTGCCTGCATGATTTCAAAGGCCCACTGATCGTGGCCAATGCCATTGACGACCAGCACGTCGAGCGACTG
>JAZKEH010000477.1:0-2806 GCA_040387155.1 Pseudomonadota bacterium
GATGGCCGTACCTGGGAAGCCGGCGCTGCCTTCGGTCACGATTTCGGCAATGGCCTGCACATTCTCGGCTCGTTCGGCGCAGCCGATCAGCAAAAGATCAATGATCTGGGTGCATTGGAAGATCGCGACTTCCTGAAACGCTACGCGCGTATTACGAACCCTGATCCGAACGGCCCGACCGACATCATCCGTCCGTACATTCAGCCCACCACGTTCAACCGCACCGGTGTGCTGATCGACAACACCCGTCCCAGCATCAACCGTCTGATCTTCACGCCAGACGGTAATTTGGTGCCGATGCCGACCACACCAGTGGGCGCCATTACTACCGGCTGTTTGTGCTACGCAAGCAACGACCCGAATGACCGTGGCATCGACTCGGATAACGAAATCGGCAACGCCTTCCGTCGCTATAACGGCTTCCTGTATCTGGACTATGACCTCGGCGAGAACACCACGCTGTTCTCACAGGTAATCCTTGCCGACAACACCGCTTCCGACAATCGTGAGAGCATCACGTTGCAGTCCTCCTGGCAGGGCCGTGTCTATAACGACAACGCCTTCCTGACCCAGCAGGCACGTGACACCATCAATGCTTCTGGCGCAACCTTCGTTGGCTACGGTCTGGCAGGCCTGAATACGCCGAATACCATCCTGGGCGAATCCCGCCAGGATACCGACAACAAGATGTACTCGCTCACGGCTGGCTTTGAACATGAGTTCGGCTTCGGCTGGAACCTGAATGGTTACTACCAGTACGGCGAGAACGAGCAGGACTTCATCACCACCAACGGTGTACGTACCGACCGTCTGAACCTGGCGTTCGATGCCGTGCGTGACCCCGTCAGTGGCCAGATTGTCTGCCGCGTAAATCTTCCACAGTTCACTGGTCCTATTTCGGCTGGTGGCAATGGTGGTCTGTTCAAGGACTGCGCTCCGCTCAACACCTTTGGCGGTGTACAGAACGCATCACAGGCAGCAGCTGACTACATCATGGACCGTGATGACAAAACTGCCCGTCAGTGGACCGATCAGCACATGGCTGAACTGGTTGCCAGCGGCGAAGTTTTCGACGGCTTTGGTGCAGGTCCGGTTGATGCGGCGTTTGGTATCTCCTATCGCAAGGAAGAGTTGTTCCAGAAGACGCTGAATCCTGGTGATGAGTTCCCTGCCCAGGTCGATGGCACGCTGTTGAGCGCCCAGGGTATCCACCCTGCCGCCCTGCGTGGTCTCGTTCCATCCGGCCAGAGCGGTGGTATTGCTGGCTACAACGGTATCCCCGGTCTTCGCTTTGTACCGGCCGGCTACCTCGGCGACGCCAACTCCAGCTCCGTACTGTTCAGCTCGCTGCGTGAAATCGGTGGCGGCTACAACGTGAAGGAAGCCTTTACCGAGTTCAACTGGCCACTGCTGGCAGACATGCCAGGTATCGAGTCGCTGGAACTGAACACGGCTGCCCGTTGGGCCGACTACTCCGGCTCCGGCGACATCTGGGCCTGGAAGTTCTCCGGTAACTGGATCATCAATGACCAGGTACGTCTGCGTGCCACCAAGTCACGTGACGTCCGCGCTGCCAGCTTGCGCGAACGTTATGACCAGACCCGTGGCGGCGCCAACGTGCAGAACCCATGGGACAACCGCAACATCGTACAGGCGGCATCGCTGTCTGGCGGTAACCCGGCTGTATCACCTGAAGAAGCAGACACCATTACCGCGGGTATCGTCTACCAGCCGTCATGGATGGAAGGCTTCTCCGCGTCGCTCGACTTCTATCAGATCGACATTGATGGAGCCATGGCGCAGCTGACCGCGCAGAACATCGTGGACAACTGTGCCCGCGGCGACCTGAGCCTTTGCCAATACGTCATTACCACTGGCAACGTACCGGTAACCAACCCGACCAACGGTCAGTTCCGTCCGATCGAGCGCGTGGAAGCAATCTTCATCAACCTGCAAACGCAGAAGATCGAAGGTGCTGACATGGAACTGGTCTACCGTGCTGATGCTGATTTCTTCGGCGATCTGTCGGAAGACTTCTCCATACGCTTCCTGACCAGCTACCTGGGTGAAAACTCCATCCAGAGCCAAGGCGGCGTGGTGGATGATCGTGCCGGCCAGATCGGTGCGTTCGGCTTCCCGGAATGGAAAATCACCACCAACCTGACCTACAACATCGAGAACTACACGGCGTTCCTGCAAGGTCGCTGGATTGGTGATGGCATCCTGGATCGTACCCGTGTTGAAAGCGCCACGCGTATCGCGGGTCCGGTTCCGGCCGGTTCCATCCTGGCTGCCTGTGGTGCCAACATCTGTACCATCGACGACAACTCGCTGCCTTCCACGTTCTACATGGACGCAAGGGTCACGGGTCGTTTCGGCGAAGACAACAACCTGGAAGTGTTTGCCAACATCCAGAACCTGTTGGATCGCGAACCGATCATCACCCCCGGCACCAGCGTAGGTCGTACTGGTACGGGCACCGGTGTGAACGGATCGCTGTATGACATCCTGGGTCGTCGTTACACGATCGGTGTGAACTACGAGTTCTAAGACTCTTCATGTGTCATGAGTGATTCGAAAGAATCGCTCATGATGCTGGAAGGTTTTTGATACTCGAAGCAGCAAGTAACCTTGTAGAAGTAGTATCAGAAGGGTCGGTTCAAATACCGGCCCTTTTTTTTGCTCTGGGTTTTGGCCAGGAATTTAGCTCTGAATTTTTAGGCTCTGAGAAAGGCCGAAGGCGGGGACAGACTTCTGGGACCGCTGCGAGCCCGTCCCTGGGGCGCTACCCCTCAGGCCATCCATG
>JAZKEH010000478.1:0-949 GCA_040387155.1 Pseudomonadota bacterium
GCTGCCGAGCCACAGATAACGGTGCCGGATTTGATCGACGTTGTTGCGGGCCAGGTCGTCACTATCCCGCTGACGGTCAAGGATCCGGATGGCGATACCGCATTGGTAACCGTCACACAGAAGCCGTCATGGCTCAAAGTGGTTCCGGACGAGACTACCTTTACCTCAAGGGTTAGTACGCTCAATCACACCGCCCAGCAATTTTCCTCCATCCGCACGATGTCGATGGATGCCAGTGACAATCTCTACATCGCAGGCGCCTTAAATGGTGGCGGCACTTCAGTAATCGTGAAGATCGATCCCACCGGCAAGGCGACTTCCTACCTGAGTCCGTACATGAACCCGCGGACGGCCGTCAGCCGCAATGGGACACTGTATGTGGCGGACACTACGGGTTACTTCTCGGGTCCGTTTACCAGCACGCTGTCGAGAATCGGCACCAATGGCATTCCGCAGAAACTCGCAGACTTCACGCGCATTGAAGGACTGGAGGTGAATGGCTCTGGCAAGCTTGTTGTGTACGAGACCCACGATCACATCAACCAGATTTATCTCGTCGATCCTGAAACTGGCAGCAAACAACTGCTGGCTGGTAGCACTGCCCCGGTGACGCGACCCGACCCTATCGGCAGTCCCAATCTGTACAAACTAGCGGATGGCTTCGGTACCCATGCCACGCTGGGCTATGTGATGGCGATGGCAGTGGGCAATGGCAATACCATCTATACGTACGACTCCAATTTGCAGCTACGCTCCATCTCGCCGCAGGGTCAAGTCACCACCTTGACGAATGTGGTGCTTCCCACCTTCATCCGTGATTTTGAGGTGACGCCGGAAGGCGATTTTATTTTCGCTGAGCAGAACGTCGTCAGCATCAGTCATCCCGGTGGCACCAATGTGTTGCTGGCCGGAACGCGCGCCTATGCTCCCGACACCGTGCAGACGGACG
>JAZKEH010000478.1:959-3546 GCA_040387155.1 Pseudomonadota bacterium
GTCCAGGTTCGAAAACGTGCTGGCCCTGGCGCGCGACAGCTATGGCGCGTTTTATCTCGCCGACTGGCACGTCAATCAAAACGCCATGGTGGCCAGCATCCGAAAAGTCACTCTCAATGCGGCAGCGGTGACTGGCGTGACAACGCCGGATGCGGCTGGCACCTATTCGCTGACAATCAGTGCAAATGACCTCACCAATACTGCAACGAAGAAGGTGAATGTGCTGGTACGTCCACGCCGCTCACTCGACGGACTCACCGTCACCAATCCGCTCTTCCAGCCGAATGAATTTGTCGTCAACGGCTATCTCGACGGGCTCGTCAAAGGCACTGTTGGCGCTGAACCGAAACTGGCTGCCACGATAAATGGCACAGCTACCCTTGCCAATGTGGTGATCACCACTGGCGCCGTAGTCAGTCCTGCTGCCAGGTATGCCAGCAATGTACGCTTCGAGACGTCTGAGCTCATCCCGATCGGCGCCGATCTGGGTGGCGCCGCCGGCTTCATCACTGCAAGCAACGCGGCCGACACTGTTCAACGCGTCAATCTGAATTCGGCACTGGTCATCGGACAGGACAACCTGTTCACGCAATTGAAGAGCCTGAATCCCGCCTTTGCCTCCACCCCGGGGTTGACGCTGATGCAGAACGGCGACCTGCACTTTGTTTACGGGCAACAACTCTACACACTGGCCCCAATCCGCGTGACACAGGCGAGTGCTGCGACGAAGCCAGGCCTCACAATTAAAGGCGACGGCAGTTGCGCCTTTGTTACGTCACAGCGTCACGTCATTGTGGCAGTGCCCGTCATGAATGATCTGATGCAACTGATCAGCGTGCTGGGCTCCGAACGCCCACTGAAAGTGTCCGTCAACGGCACACTGCAGTTTCCGGACGCTGCCCACAGTTCTACCTTGCGTGTGGTACGGGCTGATGTCGTCAGCAACCCTCTGGTGTCGGCGCCGAATGCTGCGTTGACAACGGCAGTCAGTGCCAACGTGAAGAATCTGCATTTGCATGCGCTCACTTTTTTGCGCGACGGCAAAGCCTGGCAACAGCAGCTGTTGCCGGTTGCTTACGACGGCACCTTTTTATTGCAGCAGGCGGGCAGAGTGCCCGGTCTGGCGCTGTCCTACGACAGCGCAGGCTATGTCGTCGCAACCACTGCCGGCTCCACCAGGCGGCTGATGTTCGACTCTCGCGTCGAAGGCACCATCAACACCAATGCCGGCATCAAGGCCGCAGGTGACTTGAACGGCGATGGCGCGTCAGATTTCCTCATCGTCTATCCGGATCGGATGCAACAAGCGCTGTACCTGGTTCCCTGATCTTATTCCACGAGCCTGACCCCACGAACGGGGGAAGCGGATTCCGGTTGAGCCACCTACCATGGCTCACCCAACTGCAGTGCGATCAGCGTCGACCTGCACGCTGGCCACGCCTATTCGCTTTCTATCAGGAAACTTCGTATGACTTTTCGTCCCCGTCCGCTGGTTACACTGGCGGCTTGCCTGCTGCTTGCAACTTTCAACCCCAGCGTTATGGCACAGGCCACTACTGGCGTGGCTGATGTGCCCGATGCAGTGTCCGGCACCTACACAGTGTCGTTCGACACCAGTGCTACCGGTGATCTGCCGTACAGCGTGGGTGCTTCGGTACAGCTTGTCATCGACGGCGCCAGCAACTCGCTGTGCATCAAGGGGGAGCGCCAGCTGTTCGACAGCAAGGACAGCCAGACTTTCTTCAAGGCACCCAATTCGTTTGAAACAACCTTGAGCGGGCAGTACAAGTTCACCTACACGCTGCAACTTGAAAACAATGCCTTCAAGGAATTGTTTGTCTACGGCGGCTCCACATTTTCCGGCAACACGGTCATCAACAATCAGGGTTACCTGCGCGGTACCAAAACCAGCACCAGCACGGATTGCTCAGCCCTGGGCATCGCCGCTGTTATCTCGCTTGGCAGTGCAGAGCAGAGTGCGCTCACTCTCGCTGAAGAAATTTATCCAACGATTCTGAAACAGGGCGGCCCGCTGGGTCTCTTCCAGGGCTACACCTACAAATACTATGCAGCCAGCCAGGTGTATGTCGGCTTCAAGGACGGCAAGATTTTCACGATGGGCGGCGCCTTTGGTCCTGCGATCAAGGAGCAAGGCACTACCAGTGCCGTCTACGGCGCACTGCAGGCGATGAAAACCAAGCTCACAACGACAGGTGGCTTCACGTTGAGCGCTGCCAATCCGTCAACCCATAACACGACACTGGATTTTGCGACCGGCTTTCCCGGCATCATTGAAAATTCCACCGCCAAGAGCTGTCAGATCTATGTTGAAAGTGTATTGGCCAGCAACGGTGTGCGCTATTTCGTCGAACTCAAGTTCCGTCAGAGCGACAAGGCAGTGCTGTCCGCCAGCCTCGGCAGTGGCAGCTTCAACAATGCGGTGGGTGATGGTGTGACCGGCGGCATCGCCGGACTCACCCTCGACAAGGCCAGTGGCAAGGTGATTTTCAACAACCTGCGCCTGTCTGGCACCAACGGCAACGCTGTCACTGCCACTGGTTCATTCAATATACCCACCAGCAAGGCT
>JAZKEH010000479.1:0-10113 GCA_040387155.1 Pseudomonadota bacterium
AGGGGAGGCTTATCTATCAGCTTGTGCATCCCACCAAGGGGCTGCAGAAATTCACGGTCATCCTCGAATTCAACTTGATTGATAAAAACGCACAGGGTGTAGAAGCAGCCAGGCATTGGCATGCCTTGGGTAGTTCGTGGCACAGCTTTGATACCTATGTGATCAGGTTGAAGGAGTTGGTTAACAGCTTTGCAACCGCGAATCGCTTCGAACGTGCAAGAACGAATGAAAGCATGCAGGACGACTGGCAGTTCAGGCAATTCGAGCTTGCGACAGATAAGCAGGAGCTTGCACCTGCACTGTTAACCAAAACCCTTGAAGACAAATTTGAAGGGCATCCGTCCCCGCTGGACGATTATCTGGCGGCTAACAAAAGCAGTATTGAAAATGGGGAAGAAACCTTCTACATGAGCCCTGAATGGGAGGGCTATGAAGGAATCAAATCAGAAATTCCCTCCAGCTTGTTGCCCGATCAAATGCTATGGTCCCAGGAAACATCGGAGTGGTTCGTCATTGCTTTCAATACATGCAATGGCTGCCACCACAATAACAGTGAAGGTGAGAGACCCCAGCAAATTGCACTATTTGATGTAGGCAAGCCCGCAGAGCTTTCGCCATTTCTGACCGGACGTGTCGAGCTGGCATTTAAGTTGCCGGACTGCCCAAAGCAAGATATGCATGGCTGTGAGCTGAATGAGGCGGACGGAAAACTGTATTGGAGCGAACTGCGAAACAGGGCCGACTATTTGCTGTACGTTGCATTAACCCCTGAGAGATCCACGTTGGAGAAAATTTTTCCTGGCATGTTTCCCAAAAAGCAGTTTGGTGCGCCGGAAGATCGTCTTGGCAGGGTTCACTAGAGCATTAAAGTACCGACATCAACCAACTGGAGAAGGAATAGAAAAATGTCAATTTTTGAAAAAGTTCGTAGCAAGGGTACATGGACTTGCTATAGCACCTCACTCAGAGGAGCAAAAGATACTTTGCGGGATCAGTGCTATCCCCGCGTTGGAGTTGTCTATGCAGTAGATCCGCAATCGATAGACGTCAGGGGCGCCTCTGGCCGGGACATGTATACCTTAAAGAAGGATGTGCAGAATCCCTACGGCAGGATAAAAAAATCGAAGTCTTTTGCGAAGACCGAGAAGACCTTGCAGTTTCTTATCAGCGAGGATGCGGCGCCCTATGATTTTGAAAGCAATCGTCCTGATGACTACGAGACAGGCACTTTCCCTGCGCAGACTGCTATGGCGGCGCAATTCGTTGCTGCATTCAATTCCGTTACCTTTCGGGAGGTAGACACCAATACGCTTGTCAGCAACCCGGTAGTAGTGAAGGGATTTTTCGAAAGTACAGGAGAGCCGCTGGCCGTCGTATTCATGGCCAGCATCGTAGTGGTTGATGGTAATGATGCCCTGCGGATGACGCAGGTGTGGTCAGACAAATACCTGGGAACACCCCCACTCTGTTGATTACTTTGGTATGAACTGCAGGCAACGACATTCTTCGTTACTACTGGCCAGTCTGCTTGGACTCGCCAGTACACACGTGTTCGGTGCCTGTCCCGCCGAAGAATACGCCGGCCAGCTGCGGGGACGCGTTGAAGTAAAACTCGAAACCGGCCAGCGCAAGCTGCTGGCCGTGTACCAATCCAACGCCGATCTGAAAATCTATCTGGATGCGATCAACCCCTTGTGGATGAACGCCCCTGGGGAGAAAAACAGCAGCGATCTGGTCTATCTTGATGAAGGCATGCACGGTGCTATGCCGCAGCTTTGCCTCTACACCGTTTATCGTGGTGCAGCAGCAGGCTCCTTCTCTATACGAGAGTTTGCTGTTGACAGTGCTGACTCTGAAGCAAGGGCAGTACTGCCCTTGCTGAATGTTGCGGCTGCCCGCTGGCTGGATGCCGACAATGTTGCCATCCGCGCCAGTGCCGATCTATATCGGCAAGTCGCGCAAAGCAGTGTGCCGTCACTGCGTACCGATACGACGCTGGATTTTTACACGCGGCTGTTCCCTGCATTGGTCGCTGTCAAGATGCGGGACTTTGCCACTGCCGATTCAACACTGAACAACATCGCGGGTTCAGCGTTGGCCAGCTACCCCGAGTTCTACAAGGTCCTGCTGCATCTGGGTAGAAGCCAGGTGCGACAGAACCAGTACAAGCGTGCCATTCCATTGCTGGAAGAGGCGTTGCAGGCGCTGACAAAGTTTGAGTCAGTTGCGGGTGAGTCGCGTCGATACGAGCGTGCCGAGCTTGCGCTGTTCCTCAGCGAAGCCTACACATTCGATCAGCAATTTGATGAAGCGGCGACGGTATTGGCCGCTGCCGCCGGTGAAGTTGGCAGTGATTACGCGCTGCAGGGCAGGTTGCATAGCAGTCTCGCTGCGCTCGCCTATGTGCACAGCAATGCGTCCGGTTTGACGCGCGACGACTTGCGTGCGCTATACGCGACAGCCATCGATGAAGTGTTGATGGCCCGCCATTTTTCCAGTCTTGCCGAAGACATGGAGATTCTGCAGGTCATCGAAAACAATGCCGCAGTCATCTATGCGAGAGCGGGGGAGACCCGCAAGTCGATGAGTCACTTTCTCAAGGTGCTGGAGATGACGGCCGACATCGATAATGCGGAGTTCGGTGGCTTCCTGTTTTCCAATCTGGGTCGCTATTCCATGGCGCTTGGAGATTACAACCGGGCGGCTGCCTACATCGGCAAGAGCATTGAAATCTCCAACAACATGCAGGTGCCGGTGTCGGCAGTGAATTTGTGCAGGCTGGGGACAGTGCATCAACTGATGGGCGATCTTGAAACCGCACTGGTAGAGCACCAGCAATGTCATGAGCAAGCGTTGGTTGAAAACAATCGCGTCAACCAGATTGATGCGTTGCTGCAAACCAGCATCGATCTGTTGCTTGATGCGGAAAATGAAGCTGCCGAGAGCAATGCGCGCGCCAGCATCGCGCTGCTGACCGATAGCATCGATCCTACTCGCAAGTTGCAGGTATGGACCCAGCTGGCCAACGTGCTGTTCGAGTTGCAGCGCTACCGGGAAGCCGAGACAGCCATCAACACGGCGTTGGGGTTTGCGATCGACGAGCGTTTCCCGCATGAGCGGATTACTGCCCAGGTATTGGCGATGCGTATTCAGCGTGCGCTGGGGGCCGTGGATGTGGCGATCAGACTGGGTGCAGAGGCGATAGAACAGATCGAACAGTTGTACACGGTGCTTGATGCTGAGCGCATAGGTCCCGCATGGAGCAACCAGACCAGCGCCGCCTATATCAATCTGGCTGACATTCATTTCACTCGTTATGCCGAGGACGGCTCGCGGCAGGAACTGGCGCTGGCGCTGGCTGCCAGCGAGCGCTCACGCGACATCAGCCTGCGTCAGCGGCTGGCTTCCGGCCTTTCCAACGATGCGATGACATTGGAAGAAGAGAAGAAGCTGGCGTTGTTCAGCAGGATATCCAATGTACTCGCCGATCCGGGTGCGCAGCCGGGCTCGTTCAATGCCGATCTGGATTACCACTACCAACACGATTTGTTGTCGCTGTCGCGACTCAACAATGTCGATTCCATCCCTGTACCGCCTGCGCTGGATCTGACTGAGATCCAGGCAAGGCTGCGGCCACAGCAACTGGTGTTGTATTACCTTGTGACGGACAGTGCGCTGCAGGTAGTCGCAATAACCAGCGACAGTGCGCAAGCCAGAGCGGTAGCAAAAACTGCTGAGCTGACAGACTTGCTGAGTACAGCAGCCTCTGGGTTGAGTACCCCGCGTGGGTTTGTGCAGGAACCGTTGGCCACTCTGGCAGCTCAACTGTTACCTGATCTACGCCTGTATCCCGCTGCCACTGAAATCCTGGTGGTCCCCCACACTTCGTTGTACACGACACCCTTTGCCGCCCTGCCGCTGCCTGCTGCTGGGGGCGTTTATGTCCCGTTGGTGTCGCGCTATGCACTGACAATAGTGCCATCGCTGAGCGCTGTGTGGATGGACAAGCCCGTACGAGGCGTCGACTATTCGGCCGATATCGCAATCCTTGCCGACCCGGTCTTCGACAGCTTGCCACTCACTCTCGCGCAGGTGTTACCTCAGGGTAACGGGTTGCGGGGTTGGTCGGACTCACTGCAGTCGCTTCCGTACACGGCGCAGGAGGCAAGCAACATTGCATCGCTGGTTGCCGGGCGCTCGCTACTGTTTACCGGCCATAGGGCCACACGCGCCAATCTGGGCAGCGCCGAGGTTCGCAACGCCCGTGTGTTGCACATCGCCACCCACGGCTACTTCAATTCCACCAGTGACGACAACGTTGGCTTGGCGCTTTCCACGGTTGATGAACAGGGCAATCGCGATCCCGGTTTCATCACGCTGACGGAATTGTTTGGGCATGCCTTCAACAATGAACTGGTGGTAATCAGCGGTTGCGATACGGCAATGGGCAGGGAGCAGGCAGGTGTAGGTCTGAACAGTTTGAGCCGCGGCTTTCTGGCGCAAGGGGTGAAACATGTGATCGCCACGTTGTGGCCGGTATCGGATCGCGCCTCGGCGGAATTCATGCGGCTGTTCTATCGTCAGTTGCAGGCAAGCCGCAATGTCACGCTTGCCTTGCAACAGGCGCAGCAGGAGCTGGCCCGCAATCCTGCTTATCGCAATCCTTACTATTGGGCAGGGTACACACTGACCAGTGTGTCGCCTGATCCAGTCATTGGGTTGCAGCAGTAAGGATGATTACGGACTGACGTTGAGTGTGAAGCTGCGCGTTTGCGCAGCGCCCTCGGCGTCAGCCCAGCTCAATTCTGCTACGTAGTCGCCAGTCAGGGCTTCACTCACTATCAAGCGTACCCAGCCATCCGCATCAGCCTGCAGATCACCCAGTTGCGTTACGACTGCATTGTTTGTCGTATCACGTAAAGTCACGGCAAAGCTGTTGGCGGTATTGCCAAGACCCGCGTCGAGTTGGAGAAGGTAGGGCGGTGCACCGCTGAACTCGGCAGTAGCAGTGCCCCGGCTGTTTTCCAGCAACAACACAGTATTGATGCCAGTGCTTTCAACCGTTGCCGGTGTTGGCACCAGAATGTTGCGCATCAGCAAGGTGGCCAGCAGTACCGAAGCAGCCATCGACAACGGTTGGCGGATCCACTGCGGGAAGCGCATTACCTTCGCTGTTACCGGCGCAGGTGTGAGCAGGGTGGATTGCGATTTCTGCAAACCCTGTTTCATCGCCTCCACCAGTTGTACGCGCTCCAGCAGGTCCGGCTCTTCCATCATGCGTATTTCAAACGCGTCTGCAGCGGCCGCATCCAGTTGCCGGTTCAGGTAGCGATCAATCTGGTCGTCGTCGTGTTCAGTGATCACGCTTTCTTCTCCAACACGAATTCTTTGAAGCGCTGTTTGGCGCGGAACAATACCTTGTCGAAATGGCGCTGGCTCAGCGCAAGTTCGGCACACAGTTCGTCCTTGTCTTTTTCCTCGATGTAGAAGCCGTGCAGCAACTGACGATCGCGCGGGTTATCCATGGAGTCGATCAACAGCCTTACTGCGGCGGCGGCCTTGTCGCGCAGCAGGGTTTGGTACTGGGAATGGCTCTTGTCGGTGACGCGATCGATCAGTTCCTGATCGGGCCAGGTTTTGCGACGGCCGCTCTTGCGCACGTCGGCTATGTGCAGGTTGACGGCAATATTGTGAAGGAAGCCCGCCAGCTTGTCGGGATCAGCAAGCGGTTGGCTGCGCAAACGTTCCAGCATGATGCAAAACGCCTCCTGGCAAAGATCCTGTGCCAGCTGATGATCACCGGTTTTCCGTTCCAGTATGTAGAGGGTGCTTTTGTAGTAGCGCTCGAACAGCACGGTTTCGGCCTGCGCATCCCCCTGGTATATCGCTGTCGCGATGAGGGCAGGTGTCTCATATCCCGTGTGTGACAAATGAAATTCCTGGTTGGCAGAGAAGTTGCTTGGCTCTTGTTGAACCACAAAGTGCGATGGATTTCTCAGTTTCGACTTTCAACTGCTAAATCCGGTGTTTTTGATGGTAATTCACGGCTCTGGATTGTGTCCAATAAGTAACGCGCAAAGTGAGACAGCGCTACCCGGCAAGACAGCTGGGGATATTGATCAAGGTAGTGCTTACAAGGAGGCAACGATGAAACTGTTATGGCTTTGGCTGCTGGTCGAATGGCTGCTGGAGGAGTGAAGCTGCAGCCAACTCTGAAGCCCCACCGAAACCCGATCAACCCTCAATCCGGGATGATTTCTGCCAATACCCGCCCCAGACTGCCGCTGGGCGTGGCAATGCCCAGTATTGCCGCCAGCGTAGGCGCGATGTCATGCACGGCGGCGTCTCCGGCGTACTGACCTGCCTGCACCAGATTGCGCGGCCCCCAGAAAATCATGGGCACGTGGGTGTCGTAGCTGTAGGGAGAGCCGTGCGTGGTGCCACCAGGTCCGCCCGACAGCCAATTCGGTTCGTGCACCACCACCACATCGCCACTGTGGTTGGCATTGAAGCCATTGCGGATCCGCTGGTCGATGCGGTCGCCAGTGGCTGGTGAGCCAGTCAATTCTGTGCGGGTATAGACGCGGGCCACCTGCGGTTGCTTGCGGAGCGCATCCGCTGCAATTCGCTCCATTTCAGCCATGTTGATGGTCTTGCCGGCCACGGGCTCGGCATTCAGATAGAAACCCATTTCGCCAGTGCCTGCGATGTACTTGCCATCGCCGAAGGCGCCGGCCAGGGCTGCCTCTACCGCAGCACGCTCGGCCTGTGCGCTATAGCGCCCACCGGGCAACTGTTTCGCCACGTTATCCTCTGGCACCGGCGCTACGCCGTGATCAGCCGTGAACACCAGCAGTACATTGCCGCGGCCTGCCTGCCTCTCGGCAGCGTTCAGGAGCTCGCCGACCTTGGTGTCGATGGTGCGCACCATTTCATGCATCGCTGGTGTATCCGGGCCGGTAGCGTGCCCTACATAGTCCATCGCGGAAAAACTGACGGACAGCACATCGGTAAGCGCATCACGGCCCAGTTGCTCCTCCTTCAATACGGTCAACGCGAAGTCGAGCACCAGTTGATCGGCAAACGGCGTGGCATCCAGTTCGCTGTTGAGTTCCTTGCCGGGTGTGGCCGGTAACTTGGTGCCCATCCATTCGACGCCGGCATAGCGATCCGCATGCTTTTCATTGTTGAACTGTTGCGCCCACGCTGGCATTGCATCGAAGTACCAGGTGCTTGATACGAAATTGCCGCTGTCGGCGTTGAACCAGAACGCGCCGTCGGCCATGCGGCCGGCGGGCAGGATGGCGCTGCGGTCTTTCAGCGAAACGCCATAGACTTTGCCGCCCTTGCCGGAAATTTTCAGTTCGTCACCGATGGTTGAAACCAGCAGGCGTTTGGGAGACGCACCACTGCCACCACCAAGCGGTGTGACCCCTTCGTCGGTAATGCTCTGCACATTCTTGCCTTCGCTGCGTTCGAACCAGGTGTTGCCGGCAATGCCGCTGACAGAAGGCGTGGCGCCGCTGAGAATGGTGGAGTGACCAATGGCAGTGACGGTCGGTGCTGCTTCGTAGTTGGCGTTGGTGAAGACAGCGCCTTGTTCCAGCAGACGCTTCAGACCGCCGGTGAATTCAGTGCCATAACGCGTGAGATAGTCGTAGCGCATCTGGTCAACCACCACAGCGAGCACCAGCGTGGGGCGTTCTGCCGACATTTGTGGTGCTTCTGCTGCGAGAACAGCAGCACTCATCATCGTTGCACTGAGTGAGAGGGTAAACGCTGCGGCGAGCTGTTTCTTCTGCATTGGAGGCGTCCTGTGAACACAAGCTTAATCACGTGGAATCTACCGGATTCATCCTGCTGACAGAAATAAAACTTGCATAAAGATTCGTTGACAGTGCGATGAAGGCTGGCTTAGCCTTTAGCCATGTTCAACAACGAAGGTGAAGGAGGTGATCCAATGTCTAGTGGTATGTGTAAGTTCCAAATGGATAAGGGTTATGTGATTACGAAGGAGGTAACTACTTCTTCATAATGACAACCTCTGTCATCTGACAGTTCCTTGGAACTGCCAATCACTGAAAGGGAGCCTGATGGCTCCCTTTCTTTTTTTCATGAATTGCATTTTTTCCACCTGCAACTCTGGCTCGCGGTTCCGGCGGAGTTGCTTCCACCTTCGCCCTGCGGGCTACGGCGGACAAGTCGAACGCCGCGGGTATTTCGTCGCGAGCGTATTCTCTTTTCCCCATCTGATTTCGATGAATTAGTATTGTGATTCCAACAATGCTGATTCAACTCCCATGAAAAGACTGCAAAACAAAACAGCGATCATTACTGGCGGCGCCAGTGGCATGGGTCGCGCGGCGGCGGAGCTCTTTGTCGCTGAAGGCGCGCGCGTATTGATAGTGGATCGCGACGAAGCGCTGTTGAAAGAAGTCAGCGCTGCAATCAATTCCGATCAACTGCTGCATTACGTCGCGGATCTGCGCAAGCCTGCCGATATCGCCGACTACTCAAAATTCGCGCTGGATCGCTTTGGCTGCATTGATGCTGCTGTGTTCAACGCCGGCATCTGCGGCATGAACACACCGCTGGAAACCTATCCCGAAGAGCTGTTTGACGAAGTGCTGGCGATCAACCTGAAAGCCGTATGGCTTGGCATGCGCGCACTCGTGCCGACGATGAAGGCCCAACAGAGCGGCAGCATTGTGTTCACATCCTCAATTCAGGGACTCTCTGCGCTACCAGGCACCACGGCCTACACGACAAGCAAGCACGCCCTGGTCGGCATGATGAAAGGCGCCGCACTGGAACTCGCGCCCTTCAAGGTGCGCGTCAACACCGTGCACCCCGGCTATGTTGCAACACCGATGATGGACAGCATTCACAAAGCAGTGATGCCAGACGCACCACAGCAATTCGAAGCCGCAATTTCCCAGACCATTCCAATGAAGCGATATGCGAAAGCAACAGAGGTAGCGCAGCTGATGCTGTTCCTCGCTTCCGATGAAAGCAGCTATTCAACGGGTGGTTGTTTCGCTGCTGATGGTGGGATTCTCGCGGCGTTGCCTTGATTCACTTGAAGGGCTTCCAACACCTTTGGACAATCTCTCCGAAGCATAACGGTCAACGGCTGCTATGGCCTGTGAGTGCCGAAGAAGGGCAAACTCTCTCCATACTTCGAGTGGAAGAATTGATTTGGACTTTTCAAAGAGGAATAAAGCCTCGCTGAAAGCCCTCCTGGAATAGTAGGCAACAGACCAGTATTCAGGTCTCGCAACCTCAATCTGATGTTGGACCATAATGACAAAGTTTCAAACCCGAGGAGGAACGCTCTCTTCAGAACTTGACTTCGTTTGGACAAGGTCGTGAGATCCAATGCGTAGATCTGACTTGGGAAAATCAGAGAGGACCCAATAAAGTCTCCCAAAAAATATTTGTTATCACTATCAAAAGAAAGCTCAAGAGTCGGTATTATTATGCTTATGATTTCTAATTCATAAAGGAATTCCGAAAATTAAATGGCCAATTAAGTTGGGATTACTAATTTAATAGGAGGTTGCGGTGAAAAGTCCTCGGTTCCTCTCCTGCCCTGCCCTCTCCCTCTTAATAGACGTATCCTTCTTTATTTCTTTCCTTTTTTATTTTAGATAATATCTCCGTTTCCTTTCCCCATAATGACGATCAGTCTGACTGACAAAGGAAGAGGAGACAGTGGCAAACATTCCTTTTCGCCGTTGGTTGACAAGTTCTTTATTTCTATTATATTTCCCCCGTCTCCATTTCTCCTTTCTACTCTCCCAGTCTTCATGGAGTCTCTTCTTTCTTAATTTGCGTAACTCATTTAACGACGTGATTCGCCTGATTTGGGCCATACATAATTTCTTCCTTTCTTTCTTTCCTTCGACTCTCGCGACTCTTCTCTCGACGTTGGCATTCTCCGGCCCAGTCCTCGTAATTTTCATTTTCTCTTTGCCCCCCACTCACACCCACACAACCTTGAGATCGCTTGAGAACAAATAATACTGAATTCAGGTTCCGACTCTGTTCTCCCTGCAGCCTCTTCGGCTCTGACGTGCCAGAGAAGCAATTATGCAGAAATGGCTCTCTTTG
>JAZKEH010000480.1:0-12116 GCA_040387155.1 Pseudomonadota bacterium
TGGTGGAGATTCGACATGCATGATGAAGTGATTGCTTTCTGGTTCGACGAAATTGATTCGAAAAGGTGGTGGATTGCCGACCCTGCCTTTGACGAAGTGATTCGGCAGCGCTTTGGCGTATTGCATCAACAAGCGGCGCATGGAGAGCTCTCTGGCTGGCGCGCGAGTGCCAATGGCCGCCTGGCTGAAATCATTGTGCTGGATCAGTTCTCGCGCAACATCCATCGCAATACGCAGCAGGCCTTTGCACAGGATGGCATGGCGCTGGTGTTGGCGCAGGAGGCGATTGCTGCGAATGCCTTGCAGGAACTGTCAGCAATCGAGAAGACCTTCATGCTGATGCCATACATGCACAGTGAATCCGAAGCGATACACGTGGAGGCGGAGAAGTTATTCAAGGAATTTGCGCCGAAAGACAATTACGACTTTGAGTTACGTCACAAGGCGATCATTGATCGCTTTGGCCGTTATCCACACAGGAATGCAATTCTGGGTCGTACTTCCACGGCTGAAGAAATAGAGTTTCTCAAGCAGCCTGGTTCTGCATTCTAGTGACTCGCCCCTGGCACTTGTCTCGCCTTAGCGTTGTTGATCGTCCTTCCAGGCTCTCCAGTTTTTCATCGTGGTAATTCTCACCAAGTCATGGCCGGAGCAGCAGCGCTGCAGGCCTGTAGAAAACCGCTTGCCCACCTAACTCCCTGAAATTAATTGCATTCCGGAATGTGGCATAGAACTCGCTTTATCACGCACATGCGCACGGGTAGCGCTTGGCAACACTTGTATCGCCTGTATACCCTTGCCGCAGGAAATTCATCAAAACACCCACAACAAGGAGAACAGAAAATGAAATCAACTGGCTGGATTAACACGGATCCTGTAACAGGACGTACTTCACTCTTCGGTGGCTGGCTGCTGAAAGGTGTCATCGCGCTGCTGGTACTGCTGCTTCTGGGTTCGTCTTTCTTTACTGTGGATCAAGGCGAACGCGCGGTCTTGCTGCGCAACGGCAAGCTGATCGCCATCAGTGAACCTGGTCTCGGTTTCAAACTGCCAATCATTGATGAGATCGTGAAGATTTCTGTGCAGAGCCGTTTGGCCAGTTATGAAAGCATGGTGTCGTATTCGCGTGATCAGCAGCCGGCGACGATGCGCGTGTCGGTCAACTACCGCATCAATCCTGGCCTGGTCGACGAAATCTATTCCGACTACGGCAATGAGTTTGCGATGCGTGATCGCCTGATCACGCCGCGCGTGCAACAGGAAGTGAAAACTGTGTTCGGTCAGTTCACTGCGGTGTCGGCCATCCAGGAACGTGAACGACTCAATCTCGAAGCGTTGGTGAAGGTGCAGGCGTCAGTCGGCGAGAACATCACCATTGAGGCGGTGCAGATCGAGAACATCGATTTCTCACAAGCGTATGAGCAGAGCATTGAGCAACGCATGTTGGCAGAAGTGGAAGTACAGAAGGTGCGCCAGAATCTGGAGCGCGAACGTATCCAGGCGGAAATTCTCGAGACCCAGGCCATGGCGGAAGCCAACGCAACTCGCCTGCGTGGCGAGGCCGAAGCCTCTGCCATTACGGCGCGTGGCCAGGCGCTGCGTGACAATCCGGATTTGATTGGTCTGGTACAGGCAGAGAAATGGAATGGTGTGCTGCCGACCACGATGCTGCCGAATGGCACGGTGCCGATTCTCAATATGGGCAAGGAGTAGTCGGTGCGGGGTGTTACCGCGAAATCGATCAAGTAATCGGCGGAGCTGTCGTTAATTATCAATACGAGGTGAGTAACGCTTAGGATCAGTCCCGATCCCCTCTTGAGCCCTGTCTAAACCACAGGGCCTTTTTTTGCCTGCTGATCCGGCGCTTGCACCCGCACCCAACGGCCGTTCTTCGACTCCACTTCAAAGCTTGCCCACTGGCGGAACTCTTCGACTTCGCAGATGCCGGTACGCCAGGCACCTACGCCGGCCAGCGTTTTGTAGATTACGCGGCCATTCTTGTTGCCTTCTTCCTGATCGATGATTTGCCGCACACTCCAGTGACGGCCGAGCCTGCCGTTGCTGTAACTGCGGCCCGGCATGATCGTGGCTGGATGCGGACTGCGCTCGTCGGCGTGTTGTCGCGCCAGATCCACCAGCTCGATAAGGTCTTCCGTGCTGATGTCGACGAAGGTATTCAGCCGCTGCATGGCTGCTTCGAAGTCTTCCTGTGTCAGTTCTGATTGCGGCGCGAAGCGCGCGCTGAGCGATACGTGCTGCCGTTTCATCAGCGAGGCCGGATAGCGCCGCCACGGGAACAGGTTATTGAACAGCAAGGCGAGCACCACCATGCTGAGGACGTTCAACAGCACCGGGTTCAGCAGGAACCCGAAGCCCAGCTGATGAATTTCATTGCCGCCGATCACCGCCATCAAGGCCGTGGCGCCACCGGGTGGGTGCACGCAGCGGAGGTATTGCATCAACGCAATTGCCAGTGCGACGGCGAGCGCGGGCGTCCAGAACCAGCCAGGGAAGAAGTGCTGACACAGCACGCCGGCCGTTGCCGACAACAGATGACCACCGATCACTGGCCAGGGTTGCGACAGCGCGCCATGCGGCACCACGAACAGCAGCACGGCAGAGGCCCCCATCGAGGCGATGATCATCCCGGCAGTAACGCCGCTGGCAACCGACAGCGACACGATGGACACCACCAGAATGCCGAACAGCGCGCCAATGCTGGCGATGAATTTTTCAGTGCGACTGGTGACGTCGTGCTCGACGCCAATCAAGGTCGCCAGCGTATGCAGAAAACCGGAAGGGAGTTTCATCAAAAGCCCTGAACAGCCTGGGAAAGGAGTGCGCACCAAAGCGGGGCGCATCTTACTCATTGGCTTTGAATTACCCCAATCCGTTGGCCTGATTCTGCCGTCTATCCCCGCCCCTCCGGCCAAGCCAAGGCCCCAAGTGTTGGTGATCCCAGCCAGCTTCTCTACCAGCGCCTTGCGCTAGACAGCCCCATCTTATTGAAACAAAAGGACTTTATTGTTGGCACCCGGCTTGCTATGCCTTTACGTCAGCAGTGAAGCACGCAAAAAACAACAGGAGCCCTTATGCAAACTGACCGCTACTACGGCCTCGACGCACTGCGTGGCTGCATGATGCTGCTCGGCATCCTGCTGCACGCCGCCACCTTCCATCTGATGGAAACCCAGGCACTCGACATTGATCCGTCGATACCGATCCTGACCGTGCTGGGCGTTATCCATCAATTCCGCATGCCGCTGTTCTTCTTGCTCGCCGGTTATTTCGCCTCTCTGCTGGTCCAGAAGTACGGCGTACAGGGCACGCTGGAAAATCGTAGTCGCCGTCTGCTCATTCCCTTCCTGCTGTGTCTCGTCACGGTGGTGCCGGTCACAGACTGGCTATTCTTCTCAACCTTCCTGTCCGCCCGCCTGCACGAGTTTGCCTTGATAGGTCCGTCTACGGATCTCACTGCGGTGCGCACCAGCTTGCAGGAAGCAGGCATGGCGCATCTGACGCTGTTCCATCTGTGGTTCCTCTATTACCTGTTGATCTACGTCGTGCTGATTCCCGCGTTTGAAAAGGGCGCGACGAAGCTGCGAGCCCTGGGCTGGATGCCGAAACTACGGGAGCTGGCCGCCAATCCATGGTGCGCATTGCCGTTGTTGGCACTCGGTACAGGACTGACGCTGATCCCCTTCAAAGCCGCTGCGGTGGCCGTCAATGACAAGCTCTTCGTACCCGACATCTGGGCGCTGCTGTACTACGGCTATTTCTTTGCTGCCGGCTATTTGCTGTTCCATACAAAGGAAATCCTGACCACCTTCAGGGAACACGCCGGCACCTATGGCGTGCTCGCCTTCCTCAGTTTCGTTTGGTACGCCATTCCGGCGGCGATGATCGGCGCCGGTTCTGTGTCCGTTGCAGTGAAAGTGGTCGCGCAACTGTTCGCGGCATTGTCGACGTGGTGTTTTGTCTTCTTCCTGTGCGGCTTGTTCCTCAATCGCTTCAACGACGACACGCCGCGTACGCGTCTGCTGTCGCAATCAGCCTACTGGGTCTACCTGCTGCACATGCCGGTGATCCTGTTCAACGGCATCGTGCTGATGAATTTGCCGGTGGATATCGGGCCTTACCTGCGTCTGCTGATCAACATGGCGGTAACCACCTGGATCTGCTTCTTCACCTACAAGCACTTTGTCCGCGGCACCGCCCTTGGCGAACTGCTCAATGGCCGCCGCTACGACGCAGACGGCCGCCCATTGAGTGCCACCGTTCTTACCCCACAAAAAATATAAAAGGAGCACACCATGCAGGCATTGGAAGTCCACAACCTCAGCAAGGCCTTCGGCAGTTTCAAGGCCGTCGATAATCTCAGCTTCACAATTCCGGAAGGCGTCGTCTTTGGCTTGCTGGGTCGCAATGGCGCCGGCAAGACAACAACGATACGCATGCTGATGAACATCTATGAACCGGACAGCGGCGAGATACGCTTTCGTGGCGCGCGCGTTGGCCAGCAGTTCCGCGACAAGGTGGGTTACCTGCCGGAGGAGCGCGGACTCAATACCAGACTACGTGTGCTCGACACGTTGCTCTATCTCGCCGAACTGAAAGGCGCTACTGGTCCCAAGGTGAAAGAGAAAGCCATGCATTATCTCGAGCGCTTTGAGCTGGCCGATCGCGCGAAGAACAAGGTGCAGGAGTTGTCGAAGGGCAATCAGCAGAAGATACAGTTCATCTCTACGATTCTGCACGAGCCTGATTTCATCATTCTCGATGAGCCCTTCTCCGGCCTTGATCCAGTCAACACAAATCTTTTCAAGGACATCATCCTCGAACTGAAGCAGCAGGGGCGCGCCATCATTTTCTCGACGCACTTGATGGATTTCGCCGAAAAGATGTGTGACCGCATCGCCCTGGTCGATCACGGCAAATTGTTACTGTCTGGTGCACTGGCAGAAGTGAAAAAACGATTCTCGTCACGCAATGTAATTCTGCATTACGACGGCAATATCGGTTTCCTGCAGCACCGACCCTACGTGGTGAAGGTGCAGGACTTTGGCAATTACTCCGGCGTGGAAGTACGTGATCGCGACGACATCCAGCAGCTGCTGAGCGATCTGGTCTATGCCGGCGTAAAGATCCGCAAGTTCGACGCCAATGACATCTCGCTGCACGAAATTTTCCTGAGCCAGACTGGCCCTGCCAGCAAGGCCACGCCTACAACTACCACAGCGTCCATCAACACAGAGACGACAGGAGCAAGCGCATGATCAGCCGGGGATTGAAAGCCGTTCTCAAGATGCATCTGAAGCAGCAAATGCTGAGCAAGGCGTTTGTCTGGTCGACCCTGCTGCTGCCGGTGATGATGTTTGCAATCATCCTGATCCAGTTCTCGCTGAACTCGCTGGACACTGTGGAGCCTTCGCATGTCTACATCACCAGTGAAAACCCTGCGTTGCTGGAATCACTGGAGACAGCCTTCGGTGAGCGCGAGGAAGTAAAGAGCGGCACCTACACAATGGAGTACAAGCAGGTTGATGAAAGTGCACTGGCGGATTATCTGAACAGCAAACGCGAGACGCTGATGGCCGACAGCAATAACGGTTTGTTCCATGTGCCATCCGCGGCAGCAACCGACAAGCACGTACGCTTCTATTCGACCAATCTGGGCAACCAGGTGGTGCGCGAAAAAGTTACCGATGTGCTCAACGCCGTACTGAACCGCAGTTACTTCCGCAACTCGTCGCTGGCGCAAGCCGATATCGACTATGCGGTGAAGGCGATCGAGATTGAGGGGCTGCGTGTTTCTGCCGGTGGTGAAGAAGAAGGCGGTATCGGCAACTTTGCCGTTGGTTTTGGCATGGCGATTCTGCTGATGATCAGCATGATGGGCATCGTGATGCCCTTCTCTGCCGCCATTATCGAAGAGAAAACCAATCGCGCAGTTGAAGTGTTGCTGACATCGGTGAGTCCGCGTGAACTATTGGCTGGCAAGATATTGGCGCGTGCGATCACCGGCGTATCACAAATGGTGATCTGGCTGATGCCGCTGTTCGTTGTAATGCTTGATCCCACCATTCTCGAAATTCCTGACGAATACCGCGTTGATATCGGCTTCGGCCTGATTCTGTTCTTCGTGGCGAACTACGTGCTGGGCTTGACCATTCTGTTGTCGATCTGGGGCGGCTTCTCGGCGATGTTCGATAGCACGCAGGATGCAGGCAATGCGTTGTGGCCGGTGACGATACTGATGTGGATGCCGTTCTACGCGATCTTTTCGCTGTTCAAGAATCCTGCCAACAGCGTGGCAGAGATACTGTCGATAGCGCCGTTCACCTCACTGTATGTGATGCCGTTGCGCATGGCGATTGTGGAAGTGCCGTTCTGGCAGCCGTTGCTGGCGCTGGCGATCAGTGGCCTGCTGTTTTACGGCGCCGTTGTAGCGGGCGGGAAAATCTATCGCATCAGCGTGCTGTCTACGGGCCAGCAACCCAGCATGCAACAGTTTGTAAAGTGGCTGCGCCAGCCGGGTTGAGCCACTGTCACTGCCTGCAGCACTTTCCGCGACATATAAACGCCACACTTTGGAGAAAGTCGAATGACGCTTGACGAATACAGAAGGGATTTTGAAATTTCAAGTAACAGGTCTGTTTCGATGCCAATGGCAGGAGCGCTGGTCTGGTTCCTGGTCGCCATGGCATCCACACAATTCAACGAACGCACCGGGGTTCTGATTCTGTTGTTCTGCTCGGGAACCATGTTCCCGATTGCCGTGCTCATTGCAAAATTTCGCGGAGAGACATTGTCATCGTCCACCAACCCGTTAGCCAAACTGATGGGACTTTGCGTTCTGATGGTCAATCTTCTGTGGGCGCTGCACATCCCCCTTTTTCTCTATGCACCCACTTTTGTTCCGTTGAGCCTTGGCATAGGTCTTGGATTGCACTGGGTCGTTTACTCGTGGATCGTGCAGCACCCAGTCGGCATTCTCCATGCAGTGTTGCGCACGGTGCTGGTATTGCTGGCTTGGTACAGCTTTCCAGAGCAAAGGTTGCTTGCCATCGGCCTGGCGGTTGTATTCGTATACTGCATCAGCATCTGGCAAACGCTTACAAGGCCACTCGGGGTGCATGTAACAACGATGAGACGCTCTCCAAGTTCCCCCGTTTGCGCAAGGTGATCAACCGGCTGATGACGTCGGCACTGCCGCCCACGGAATAAGGAACGATCCAGAAAATCGGTTTCTCCGGGTACGCGGCAAATACGTTGCCACCTGAAGCCCATGCGATAAAGGAACGGTTTGGTAAAGCGTCAGGCAGTACGCTTGGTCTTGATGAAGTGCTCGCGGTAATACTGCAACTCCTTGATGGATTCGCGTATGTCGTCGAGCGCTTTGTGGGTGCCTTCTTTCTTGAGTGCTTCCATCAGCTCCGGACGCCAACGGCGCGCCAGCTCTTTCAGTGTGCTCACATCAAGATTGCGGTAATGAAAGAATGTTTCCAGGCGCGGCATGTAACGCGCCAGGAAGCGGCGATCCTGACAGATGCTGTTGCCACACATCGGTGAATGGCCACGTTCGCAATACTGCTGCAGGAAACTCAATACGATCTGCTCCGCTTCCGATTCACCGTAAGGGCTCAGTCGCACGCGCTCTACCAGACCATTCTGGCCATGGTGCTTGCGGTTCCAGTCGTCCATCGTCTCCATGATCGATTTCGGCTGATGCACGGCCAGCACCGGACCTTCGGCGATCACCTGCAGATCGGTATTGGTCACTATCGTGGCGATTTCGATGATGCGATCTGTGTCAGGCAGCAGGCCTGTCATTTCCAGATCGATCCAGATCAGGTGCTGTTTCTTGTCCATGCGGCGGGTTCCACGTTGCGCTATGGGTAGGATTGTAGCGAATCGGGAGGGTAATATGCTCTCCGGATAAATATGCAAACCCAACCCGCTCGCAGGAAAAAAATGCAGCTCACCCTCGCATGAAGAAAAAACGCCTCAGCCAGCACCAGCTCAAGCGCATCCAGTCGATCCAGGATGCCTATACCGAGCGCGCTTCCCGCAAGAACGCCAAGGCCGAGGCGTCGATCGAGAGCACAAGTCTGGGAGCTGAGCAGCGCGGTCTGGTCATTTCACATTTCGGCCAGCAGCTCGATATTGAAGCTTTGGAGGGGGAACAGGCCGGCCAACTGTTCCGCTGTTTCCAGCGCAGTAATCTGGAGCCGCTGGTCACCGGCGACGAGGTGATCTGGCAGCCGGGCGACCCACTCGGTGTTGTTGTCGCGGGTCTGCCACGTCGCAGTGTGTTGAAACGGCCGAATCCCTTTAATGAACTGAAACCAGTCGCCGCCAATATCGACCACGTGGTCATCGTCGTGGCGCCGTTCCCGGAACCCCATTACAACCTGATAGATCGCTACCTTGTGGCATCAGAAGCCATGGGCAGCAAGCCGATACTGCTGATGAACAAGGCGGATTTGCTGGACGACGGCAATCGCCCTCCACTGGAAGCCATGTTGGAGCTGTACACGTCGCTGGGCTACCCAACCTTGCTGGTTTCCGGCAGGAACCTGCATGGACTCGACCAGTTGCAGCAAATGCTCGCCGACAGCAACAGTGTGTTTGTCGGCCAGAGCGGTGTTGGAAAATCAGCACTGGTGAATGCGCTGCTGCCGGGCGTCAACACGTTGGAGGGTGAGTTGTCGTCAGGTGAATCCAAGGGTCGTCACACGACAACCTCCGCGCGCCTGTTTCATTTACCTGCGGGTGGCAACCTGATCGATTCGCCCGGTATCCGCGAGTTCGGCCTGTGGCATATCGATCCCGAGCAGTTGCTGGAGTGCTTTATTGAATTTCGCCCGTTTCTTACCGGGTGCCGTTTTCGTGACTGCAAGCATGAGAGGGAGCCGGGCTGCCAGCTGCAGACTGCCGTCACTGCAGGCCAGATTTCGCCGCAACGACTGGCGAGCTTCCAAATGATTCGCAGTACACTCGCCCCCTGATTTGAACCACTTGATTGCGTGACCCTCATGACGTTGAAACTTCCGCTGCTTATCCAACCCGAAGAACTTGAAGCCGTTCTCGCCGATCCCGACCTGTTGATCGTTGATACCTGCCAGCCGCAGAACTGGGCGCAGTTGCACATTCCCGGCGCGGTGCACATCAGCCCCAGCGAATTGGTGTGTGGCATACCGCCTGCGCCAGGCAAGCTGCCTTCGTTGCCCATGCTCAATGCAATGTTCTCCCGCATTGGCTATCGACCCGACCAACACATCGTCGTCTATGACGATGAGGGCGGCGGCTGGGCCGGTCGTTTTATCTGGACACTTGATGTCATCGGCCACACGCGCTACTCGGTGCTCGATGGCGGTTTGCACAGCTGGTACAAGGAACAACACGCCGTAACCAACGAAGTACGCGCTGTAACACCCACTGCGGTGAGCCTGACGTTACACACCGCAGTAATCGCCGAGCTTGAGACAGTGCTCAAATCCCTCGATGATCCGACAGTGAAAATCTGGGATGCGCGCTCAAAAGAAGAATATCTGGGACTGAAGTCGTCGTCGGCGCGTGCCGGTCATATTCCGGGCGCCATCAATCTCGACTGGCTCGACCTGATGGATCGCAGCCGCAACCTGCGCCTGCTGCCGCTGGCACAGATTCGTGAGCAACTGGACAAGCTGGGCATCCATGCCGGCGACAGCATCATCACCCACTGCCAGAGTCATCACCGTTCCGGCCTCACCTATCTGGTAGCAAAACTGCTCGGCTTCCCCGCGCAGGGTTATCACGGCTCCTGGGGCGAATGGGGCAACAATGCCGACGTACCGATCGAAAAAATGGCGTAAGCCATAAGCGAGACTTTTCATGTCACAACCTTTCTTTATCACTCTGCAGAATCTGGTGCCGCAGGAATTGCTGACGCGGCTGATCGGCAAGATTGCCGCATCGGAGAAGCCGTGGCTAAAGCAGTTGTTCATCAACCGGTTTATCAAGGCCTATGGTGTCAACATGCAGGAGGCGCTATTCAGTGATCCGAAGGACTATCGCAGCTTCAATGATTTTTTCACGCGGCCATTGAAACCAGGGGCACGTCCGCTCCCGGCCGCGCCCAATGCGGTGTTGTCGCCGGCGGATGGCGTTGTCAGTGCCATTGGCAACCTCAATGCCGATTCAATTATTCAGGCAAAGGGCAAGAGCTATAGCGCCACCGCGCTGCTCGGTGGCGATGCGCGTCGCGCCGCGCCCTTTCTCAATGGCACCTTTGCAACGGTTTATCTGTCGCCGAAAGACTACCACCGTGTGCATAGCCCGCTGACGGGCACACTGAAGGAAATGGTTTATGTGCCTGGCAAGCTGTATTCAGTAAACCAGACAACCGCGGAACACATCGACAACCTGTTCGCCATCAATGAACGTGTCATCTGCACCTTTGATACAGCTCAGGGCCCAATGGCGGTAGTGCTAGTCGGCGCAATGATTGTGGCGGCAGTGGAAACTGTTTGGGCTGGCCGCGTGGCACCGGGTTTTGAAGGACCCACCGTGAAACGCTATGACAACCAACCGCCGATCAATATTGAAAAAGGCGGTGAAATCGGCCGCTTTCTGCTGGGCTCCACCGCCGTGATCCTGTTCGGACCCGGCATGGTGCAATGGCAGATGGACTTGAGTAATGGTCCCGGTGTGCGGATGGGACAGCAGCTGGGAACGCTACTGCGTTGATTGTTGCGCTGGTCGTCGTTGCAACAAGTCAGGTTCTGCTGGCCTGCAGTCGGAACGTCTTGGGTGACATACCCTGTTGCGCCTTGAACACGCGTGAAAAATACGCCGCATCCTGAAACCCGAGATTGAACGCAATCTGATCGAGCGTTTCACGCGTGTAGGTCAGCCGACGCTTCGCTTCGACGTGCAGGCGCTGCTGCAACAATTTCTTCGCTGAATCACCCAGCACATCGACGCAAACCCTGTTCAATGTCGACACCGAGACATGCAGCGCATCCGCATAATCGGCAATCGGCCAATGCGCCTTGTAGTGCTGTTCCAGCAGTTCGCGAAAGCGATCAGTCAGTTGTACGCCGGGTTTCTGTTCACCCACTTGTCGTTGTTCGTGCAGGATGCGACGACGCAAGGTGAGCAACACGAGTTTGACGAGTGCAAACAAGGCAAGCCGTTGCTCAGGCTTTTGCTGCACGAGTTCCAGTTTGATTTCCTGCAGGTAATGCCAGAGCTGCTGATCATCGCCGGCGCCCTTGTGCAGACGCAGCACCTGCGGCTGGGCCAATACGCCATCCAGCAAACGTCCCACCTGATTCTCTGCATCGAGTCCTTGCAGCTTCACCGCGATGCTCAACACGACGCCTTGTGTGTCCGGTCGAAACTGGAACCCGTGCACCACCCCTACCGGCATGACAACAGTCCAGGCTCCCTTCAGCGTGTGGGCATCACTGTCCAACCCCATCTGCATTTCACCTTTCGACATGCACAACACCTGGAACAGATGCATGTGCCGATGCGGCTTGATGACCCAGCCATTGCGCGAGCTGCGTTCGTGGATGTCTTCGATATGGACGAACTCAAGCTCGTCATCGGGGGTGGTTTCGCCATAAAGGGCGAATTGCGGAATCTCGGCTTCTGCTGCTTTTTTTCTTGTCATGGTGGCCCGCCTCCCAGTCAGTTTGACCTGAAAGTACATGTTTTCTGACCGAAATGCACTATTCAGGACAGTTTAGGGCGAGGATTGTGCATGAATTTTCAGCCTGCCGAACAGCATCCGGCACTGATTTTTCAGCAAATGCGATGAGGAAAGTTGAGCACCTCGTCGATGTGAGTGGCGCCACTTTGCAGCATCAACAGGCGATCCACACCAAGCGCTACACCGGCACAGGCTGGCAAGCCGTGAGACATGGCGGCCAGCAAACGGGTATCGGGCGTGATGTCTGGCAAATGCTGCAGCTTGCGCTGCGCCCGATCAGCGTCGAATCGCTTCGCTTGCTCTGCAGCGTCGCAAAGTTCGTCGTAGCCATTCGCCAGCTCCATGCCGCGCATGACCAGTTCAAACCGCAAGGCGACTGACTGACCCATGTCATCTGCAACGACGCGCGCCAGTG
>JAZKEH010000481.1:0-1599 GCA_040387155.1 Pseudomonadota bacterium
GATGCGCAGACCTTCAGGATAGGTCAGCGCAATGCGGATCATGTTGGCGCGTGACATCTTCTCGCCTTCCGGAACCGGATCATTCATGCCGCGAATCGGCGCGCCCAATTCACGGGGTTGGAAACGTGAGGTGGGTGTGATGCGCGTGATCAGCGTTTCAATGCCGCTGATCTTTTGTTCGCCATCTACATGCAGCAGCACTGACAACAGCACCTGGTTTTCGCCTTCGTTGAACGCGAGATGGGCAGCAGCGACTTGCTGCTTAAGGTCCAGATAGTCCTGGCGGAAGCTCTGCTTGCCGGTGATGGATTGCCAGATGCCTTCGCCGAATTTGCCAGTTTGGCCGTCAACGGTGAACTTGACGTTATCGGTCAGCGGCAGCCTGGTGTGGTCATGCGCGATGAGGGCGTCGGTGTATTGGGTCAGCAAGTCCGCGAGGCACTCGCGATCGCAGCCCTGGGCGAAGGTGGTGCTTGAGGCCAGGCCACAAAGTGCAAGGCCAGTCGTGAGTGCGAGGGCTTTCACGGCACGGGCAGAAGTTCGAAACAGCATATTTCTCTCCATTGTTTAATCCAGTTTTTGTTATTCAAGCGTAAACGCGAACAGTTCAGGTCGTGTTGCAGTCGTATTTGTCCGCTTCGACTGTTTCCCCCAACAATAATTATTATTGACCCCGCCAACCGCGCAGTTGGACAGGGACGGAACTTATCACGAACCAGTGCGTGTTTGCGCCAGCCTTAAGGGGGGTGCATTGGTTTGTTCGCCGTTTTTTTGGCAACTTCCTGTACTTCCTTTTCGCTGAACTCGTTGTCGGCCTTTGCCTGTGGCGAAGCTTGCTTCGAAGCCGCTTGCCCGGTAGTCGAGGTCAGGGACTGGGAGCCCGCCGGTTCGGCATCAATGCCTGTTCGCTCAGCCGGTGTAAATGGAAGCTTGTCGTCGGTACTGAAATGAACCGACTGCTGCGGGAAGGGAATTGCGATGTCGTTGGCCTCGAACGCCAGTTTGATACGGCGCAGAAACTCGCGCCCCACATCCCACTGCCGTATCGGTTTGGTCTTGAGACGACCCTGGATAATGATGGCGGATTCGTCGAGTACATCGATGCCAAAGATTTCCGGTTCTTCCAGCATCATTCGCTTGAACTTTTCTTCAGCGAGCATGCTGCGACCGACTTCACGAATGACTTCCACCACCTTGTCAGTGTCTTCCTTGTACGACACGCGTAAGTTGAATACATAGGCCGACCACTCGTTGGTCATGTTGGCAAGCTGGGTGATGGCGCCGTTGGGAAAGATGTGCACGGTGCCGGCATTGTCACGCAACACCGTGGTGCGGAAATTGATGCGCTCCACCAGGCCGCCCACGTTGTTGATGATGGCGACGTCGCCGACGCGAATCTGGTTTTCGAGAATGATGAAGAAGCCGGCGATGATGTCACGCACGAGATTCTGCGCGCCGAAGCCCAATGCCACACCGGCGATGCCTGCACTCGCGACTATGGGTCCCACCTCTACGCCGATTTCCTGCAGGATGACGAGACCGGCAGTAATCCACAGCGCCAGTAACAACGCCTGTTTGATCAGGCGCGTAATGGTCTCG
>JAZKEH010000482.1:0-3813 GCA_040387155.1 Pseudomonadota bacterium
CACTGACAGCGACGTATTGCACGGGTTCGTCGAGCAGGAAGTCGATGCCGTCGGCCGGTTTCTTGTCGACATTCACCGCGACAATTTCAAACGCCTTGCCTTCCTTCACGAGACGGTTGCGCAGCTCGTTCAGCAGTGGCGTGGAGACAACACACGGCGCACACCACGAGGCCCAGAAGTCTACGTAGACTACTTTGCCGCGGTATGAAGTCAGCGCAACGGGTGTAGTGCCGTCTTCGGTGCGCAAGCCTGGCAGTGCGAATACCGGTGCTTCGCTGCCTACTTCCAATGCGAGCAGAGATGGGCTTTGCAACAACGCCAGCGGCAAGTAGATGCAAGCCAGCAATGTGCGCATCACAGTTTCTCCAGCATCTGCAGCAAGGTGTCGAAGTCCTTGTAGGACTGTTGGTTGGTGGATGAGAACACCTGGCCGCCGACATGGCCATTACCGCCCATGCTGCGGCTGAGCAGACCGACGCGGCCATAGGACGAGAAGGCGCCGCGCAGCGTCGCGAAGTTCAGCGAAAAATGATTCGAGTTGCTCAGGCCGACATAGACAATGCCGGATCCTGCGCCGATGCCGTTGCTTATATGGCAGGTAGCACAGAGGTTCTGGACAACCGGCGTTTCAATTTTGGTGTTGAAGAATTCCTGGGCGAGTTCAAGTCCGCTCGGTGCTGGAGGAGGTGGCGGCGGTGGCGGTGGAGGCGGCGGTGGTTCTTCCACAACGGGTGCGGTCATCGTGATCTGGTGCGGCGAAGGTGTGTAAGTCAGCACGCCATCGGCCGCCTTGTAGCCGACAAACAGCGCAAAGTTGCCAGCGTAGGGAATTTTGCCGGTCAGAAAATCCACTTCGTAGCTCGCCGTCAGCGTTCTGCCGGTCAGGAAAGGCACCAGTGCCGGCACCTGACCGTTCCATGGCACAAAGGCGCCATTCGTATTGCGCATGAAGAACTGGCCGTTGTAGTTGGCCACTACATAGATGTCAGCTGTCTGGCCAACCTGAGCTGCTTCGGGAACAACCGTGGCAATCAAACGCACGTTGTCAGAGGTGGCCGCGGTAGTCACGAAACTCGCGCCGCTGTCCTTGCTGAGCCCCAGCGTGAAACGCGCAGTCGTCGTGCTGGAAGCGGCCAGGCGCGTGCCAGCCAGATTGGTTTGGGCCATGGCGCCAAAACTGAGGAAGAGGGACAACGCGATGGAGCTGGCAATCAAGCTGGGGGTAGGGCGACGAGCCATGAAGTTCTCCTGGTTTTCGACCGTTCTGACGGCCGGTCTGCGCAGTCGCAGACAATGTGCAAACTGAGTGTAAGCGATGGCGTCACCCACAGGGAATGACTGTAGCGAGGCAAACCAAAACAAAAGTTGCACCCGCGGATTCCAGTTCAGATTGGATTCAGCTGTGACCGGTGAGTCATCAGAGTTCTTTCGATGGCGTTGGAAGCAGGCCCATTGGCGGCTCCAAACAAGTGGCAATAAAAAACCCCGCTTGCGGCGGGGTTTCGGTCTTGCGGCCCAACTGGAAGCCCGGCTTGAAAGCCCGGCTTATTTGAGCGTCTTGATGTAGGCAGCGACGTCTTCGATAGCCTGGTCGGTTGGCAGCGTTTGTGCCATTGGGGCCATCTGCATGCCATAGGTGTCTTTCGGGTTGCTGCCGCGAATGCCGGCTTTGAAGTTCTGCAACTGACGGACGATGTACCACTCTTCCTGGCCCTGCAGTTTTGGGGCATTCAGCGCTTCCAGTCCTTCACCGTTTGCGCCGTGGCAGGCCCCGCAGGTGGCGTAAAATGCTTTGCCTTTGGCAGGATCGCCAGCGGCAAGCGTAGTGGCTGAGTAAAGGCTGACAAGGACAGCCGCGGCCAACGTAAATTGCAACTTCATTACAGTCTCCTGATGCACTTAAGGCATGTAAAGATTTATCCGGAGCCCCTGACTATTCAGGGATTTCCGACGATACCGATTAAACAGGCCAGGCACTTAACCGGTGCTGAATTATGCTATCTTGCCGGGCCTCAAAAACGCGCGCGAGTATAGCTGAGCCCGATCCCAATGACTATCAAATCAGACAAATGGATCCGCCGTATGGCGGAACAACACGGCATGCTGGACCCCTTCGAACCCGGCCAGATCCGGGAAGTGAACGGGAACAAGGTCATCTCGTATGGCACCTCCAGTTATGGCTACGATGTGCGCTGCGCCAACGAGTTCAAGATTTTCACCAACGTGCATACCAGCAACGTGGTGGATCCGAAGAATTTTGACCCCAGCAGCTTCGTCAGTGTGAATGAAGACTTTTGCATAATTCCTCCCAATTCCTTTGCGCTGGCACGCACGGTTGAGTACTTCCGCATTCCCCCCAATGTGTTGACCATCTGCCTCGGCAAATCCACCTATGCGCGCTGCGGCATAATCGTCAACGTGACCCCGCTGGAACCGGAATGGGAAGGGCATGTCACCCTCGAGTTTTCCAACACGACACCGTTGCCTGCGAAGATTTACGCGAATGAAGGCGTCGCCCAGATGCTGTTCTTCGAATCCGATGAACAATGCGCGGTGACCTACAAGGACCGCAACGGTAAATACATGGGCCAGCGAGGGGTAACCCCGCCGAAGGCCTGAGCACATCATGCTGACTGTTGCCAATCTTGACTGTGAACGCGACGAGCGCGTGCTGTTTGCCGGCCTGTCGTTCACGGCTGCGCCCGGCACGCTGTTGCAGATCCAGGGCGCCAACGGCAGCGGCAAGACCACGCTGTTGCGCATCCTCAGTGGTCTGAACAGTGACTACACCGGCGATATCGCCTGGCAGGGTGTGCCAACCAACAAGGCGCGCGCGGATTTTCAGCAGGCGCTGTTCTATCTGGCGCACACACCCGCCATCAATCGCACACTGACCCCCTTGCAGAATCTGCGCTGGTTCTGCGCGCTGCATGGGTTCGCGGACGATGCGGCGATCCAGACTGCATTGATTGAGCATGGCTTGCGTGGTTACAGCGATATTCCGTGTTACCAGATGTCGGCTGGTCAACAACGACGCGTGAGCCTCGCGCGACTGTCGCTGACGACAGCGCCGCTGTGGGTTCTCGATGAGCCTTTCACCGCACTCGACAAACAAGGGGTCGCCGAACTGGAAGCGCGTATCAGCAAGCAGGCGGCGAAGGGGGGCATCGTCATTCTCACGACGCATCACCAGTTGCAGGTGCAGCATCCATTGACGGTCGTCAATCTGGATGCGCTGCGCAGGGAGGCGGCGTGAGCAGACAGTCACTCTCTCTGAGCGCCGCGCTTGGTGCGACCTTGCAACGCGAACTGCTGCTCGCCATCAGCAGTCCCGGCAAAATCGTCAATCCGTTGATGTTTTTTGTTATCGCGGTTTCTCTATTTCCGCTCAGCGGCCGACTGGACATCGATGCACTCGGCACCATCGCGCCCGGCGTCATCTGGGTCACTGCCTTGCTGGCGGTGATGCTGTCGATGGAAAGCCTGTTCCGCAGTGATTACGACGATGGTTCACTCGAACAGTTATTGCTCAGTCCGCAGCCTCTGTATTTCCAGATATTGATAAAAGTACTGGGGCATTGGTTGGTAACCGGGCTGCCGCTGGTCGTAGTAGCACCCTTGCTCGCCTTCATGCTGAATATGCCGCCGACCGGCTATGGCGCGCTGATAATGGGGCTGCTGTTGGGCACGCCAACGCTGAGCATTATTGCGGCCATTGGCACGGCGTTGACAGTGGGGCTGGCCCGCAGTGGGCTGCTGCTCGCCGTGTTAGTATTGCCGCTGTCGATTCCGGTATTGGTCTTTGGTGCCGGC
>JAZKEH010000483.1:0-2031 GCA_040387155.1 Pseudomonadota bacterium
GGCATGATCACTGCCAAGGCCTATGAAGATGAAACCACGTTGGTCAAGTCGCCGTCGTTCGGCTTCATGCAATTCATGGTGGACTGTGCCGTCATCCTCAATCACCACGTGGTGCTGGGCGTGGCGCAACGCAATCTGCGCGTACTGAAGTACCGCGGCTCCAGCTTTGATGAAAACGAATCACCTTTTCTGATTGGTCCTGTTGGTTTCGAAGTGGCTGCGGTACAGCAACTTGGCCGGGTCCATAGCCGGATCAGCACTGAGCGGGTGTCCAGTGGCGTAGCGCGTTTCGATACGATGTTGGGTGGCGGTTACTACCGGGGCGCCAGTGTGCTGATTACCGGCTTTTCCGGCACCGCCAAGACTACCCTCAGTGGAGCTTTCGCCGAGGCCGCATGCCAGCGCGGAGAGCGTACGCTGTTTGTCAGTTTTGATACGGACTGGAACGAAGTGATACGCAACCTGGGGTCCGTCGGTATCCGGCTGGAACCCTATGTGAAAAGCGGCATTCTGAAGATGGTATCGGCGCGCGCCATCACCGGTAGCGCCGAGACCTATCTGCTGCGGATCAAGACACTGGCCGAGCAACACGGCGCCCGCTGTCTGGTGGTGGATCCGGTATCCACCTGGTACAAATCCGGCAATGACCTGACGGTACAAAGCATCGCTGATCGTTTGATTGACTGGTCCAAGACCAACGGTATCACGCTGGTTTGTACCAGCCTGCTTGATGAGATGTCCAATCAACTGGAAGGCAGCTCGCCGTTGCAGATTTCCATTCTCGCCGACACCTGGATTCATCTCAGCTATCTGATGCAGGCCGGCGAGCGTAACCGCAGCTTGTCCATTATCAAGTCGCGCGGCACCGCACATTCAAACCAGCTCAGGGAACTGATTCTCACAGACACCGGCGTCACGCTCAGCGACATCTTCACCGCTGGCGGCGAAGTGTTGATGGGCACCTTGCGCTGGGAAAAGGAGCGTGCCGAAGCAATGCTGAAGGAAGCTGCTGCAGTGGAGGCCCGCCTGAATCGTGTCAATCTCGAAGCCGAAGAGGCTGAGCTGGTGGCGCGCATGCAGGCGCTGCAAGTGGAGCTGCTGGCCAAGCAGACAGAGAAGGAACTGTTGGCCAGCACAGCGCTGGTGCACAAGGGAGAAGTATCGCGGGGCCTGACTCGCATTGGCGAGTTGCGCGGTGCCGATGCAGCACCGCCGCGGCGGAAGTGAGCGGATCATGAACAGACGTATGCAATTCAAATTCAGGCTCTTTGTCGCAGGCGATGCACTGAACTCCACGCTGGCACTGGCCAACCTGACGGCACTATGCCGCACCCACCTGCCGGGTCGTCACAGCATTGAGGTGGTAGATGTGTTTCGCGAACCGAAGCGAGCCTTGGCCGAAGGGATTTTTCTGACACCAACCTTGATAAAGCTGGCGCCGGGAACTTCACTCACCATTGTCGGCACCCTCAGTAAAACCAGCACTATACTGCAGGCGCTTGCACTGGATGATCTTGTGTCATGAAGGAAGCGATATCGCCCGGTAAGAATACCGTCGGTGAAAAAATTTCTGCGCTGATTGCCACCTTGTACCAGACTGAACGTCGTCTGGAAGAACTGACCGCCGGTGAAGTAGATACGGTAACGGACGCCGAGGGCCGCGTACTGGTATTGCGCCGGGCGCAGGAGCATTTGCGTCACTATGAGGCACTCAAGCAGGCCGCGATCCTCAACGCCTTGCCGGCCCATATCGCGCTGCTTGATAAAGCCGGTGTCATCGTTTCAGTCAATAACGCCTGGCTGGATTTTGCTGACAACAACACGCTGCTGAGTACCGATCACGGCATTGGTCTGAACTATCTGCAGATTTGCGACAGCGCCGTCGGTGAAGGTGCCGTGCAGGCGCACACAGCTGCCGCAGGAATTCGCGATGTGCTGACCGGCAAGGTCCCGACTTTCTCGTTGGAATATCCATGCGCTTCTGCCACACAACAATACTGGTTCCTGATGACGGTCACCCTGTTGGCAGAA
>JAZKEH010000484.1:0-851 GCA_040387155.1 Pseudomonadota bacterium
GTCGCGCGACGGCATGATCCCCCCGGTGTTCCACAAGGTGAACCGCAAGACGCTCACCCCGGTGCACAACACGGCGATCGTCTGCGTGGCCGTTTCGCTGCTCGCGGGACTCATCCCGATCAACTTCCTTGCCGAGATGACCACGGCAGCCTTCGGCCAGCACGGTATAACGCGCGCGCAGTTCATAACCGGGAGTGTAGTTCGGGCCGGGTTCGCCATTTTTTTCGATGCCTTGGTCGCCAGTGAGTACACCCACAACCTTTCCTTCATCATCAAACAACAAGTGTGCAGCGCTGAAGCCGGCGAGAATTTCCACACCCAGCGCTTCTGCCTGTTTGCCGAGCCAACGGCACAGGTCAGCAAGACTGATGACGTAGTTGCCGTTGTTGTGAGTGTCAGCGGGGACAAGCAAATCCGGAACGCGAATGCCGCTCTTGTCAGACGTCAGATAAACGACATCTTCGCTGCTGACTGCCGTTTTGACAGGCGCGTCGAGATTTTTCCAATCAGGGAACAGCTCTGTCAGCGCACAGGGATCCAGCAACGCACCGGAGACGATATGGGCGCCGATTTCCGCGCCTTTCTCCAGCACACAGATTGTGAGGGATTGGCCGCTGGCCTGGACCAATTGGGCCAGCCGGCAGGCAGTCGCGAGGCCGGCCGGGCCACCGCCAACGATCAGAACGTCGAATTCCATGCTTTCGCGCTGCGGCGCGGTGTCCGGCACTGTGTTTGAGGCTGACAAAATGCGATTCCGGGCTGTCTTGTAGGGAGAGGCGGCCATTATAATTGCCGGCCTTCGATTATGGTGAAAATGACGGTAACTATTCAGTATGAAAATTCTGGTGGCA
>JAZKEH010000484.1:861-2527 GCA_040387155.1 Pseudomonadota bacterium
GGTGAAAATCTCCTCTCCCGCGGCCTCGCGGCCGAGCCCGCGTCAAACCCGATCAACCTGAGAAGACAAGCAGTTTCCATGAAAATTCTGGTCGCCGTAAAACGAACCATCGATGCGTACGTCAAGGTGCGCATCAAGCAGGACCACAGCGGTGTTGATCTGGCCTCGGCCAAGATGGCGATGAATCCGTTCTGTGAAATCGCCGTGGAAGAAGCGGTGCGCCTGCGCGAAAAAGGGCTGGCGACAGAGATTGTTGTGGTGTCGGTGGGCAGCGACAAGGTGCAGGAGCAGATTCGCGGTGCGATGGCGCTGGGTGCTGACCGTGGCATCCACGTGCAGGCCGATGACGAGCTGGAATCACTCAATATTGCCAAGCTGCTGAAAGCCGTTTACGACAAGGAACAACCCGGTCTGGTGTTGCTCGGCAAGCAGGCAATTGACACTGACAACAATCAGGTCGGCCAGATGCTGTCGGCGCTGGCGAAACTGCCACAGGCAACCTTTGCGTCGAAGATCGTCATTGCTGACGGTGGCGCGACTGTCAGCAGGGAAGTGGACGGTGGTGAGCAGGTATTGAATGTGAAACTGCCAGCGATCATCACGACTGACTTGCGACTCAATGAACCACGCTACGCCAAGCTGCCAGACATCATGAAGGCCAAGAAGAAGCCCGTGGAAGTCATGACGCCGGAGCAGCTTGGTGTCACGCTGAAGAGCCATTTGAAATTACTGGCTGTCAACGATCCACCGCCGCGCAAGGCAGGCGTCAAAGTAGGTTCCGTGCAGGAACTGGTTGCCAAACTGAAGAATGAAGCGAAGGTGATTCAATGAAAGTCCTGATCATTGCAGAACATGACAATGTCTCGCTGAAGCCGGCGACCTCGCATCTGGTCAGCGCTGCCTTGCAGCTTGGCACAGACATCAGCGTGCTGGTGGCGGGACAAGGTTGTGCAGCAGTTGCTGCCAGTGCCGGTCGCCTTGCTGGCGTCAGTCGCGTCTTGCTGGCCGACAACGCCGCCTATGCGCACCAGCTGGCTGAAGCAGTAGCGCCTTTGGTTGTGACGCTTGCGCAGGATTGCGGCGCTGTGTTGGCTGCAGCATCGACCAATGGCAAGAACCTGTTGCCGCGCGTTGCGGCTGAGCTTGATGTCGCGCAATTGTCCGAAATCATCGCAATCAAGGACGGCTCCACCTTCGTCCGACCGATCTATGCCGGCAACGTGCTGGCCACGGTGCAGTCGAGCGATCCGATCAAGGTGGCGACGGTACGTACCTCGTCCTTTGCTGCGGCGACTGAGCAGGCTGCTGCACCGGTAGAAGCCGTGAGCCAGGTCATCGACCAGCAATTGAGCAGCTTTGTCAGCGAATCCCACAGCAAGAGCGCACGGCCTGAACTGGGCTCTGCCCGCGTCGTTATCTCGGGTGGTCGTGGACTCGGCAGCGCCGAGAACTTCAAACTGCTCGACAAGGTGGCCGACAAGCTCGGCGCCGCCATCGGCGCATCGCGGGCAGCGGTCGATGCCGGTTATGTCAGCAATGAATTGCAGGTGGGGCAGACCGGTAGGATCGTTGCTCCCGAACTTTACATTGCCATCGGCATTTCCGGTGCCATCCAGCATCTGGCCGGCATGAAGGACAGCAAGGTCATCGTCGCCATCAACAAGGA
>JAZKEH010000485.1:0-1639 GCA_040387155.1 Pseudomonadota bacterium
TCGACAACTTCGGCAAGCGCCAGCTGCCGTTCGCCGCAGCCAAAGCCCTTACCCAGGTAGCCCGTGCCACCGGCGACGATGTAACGCGATCCCTGCCAGTGGTCCTCGACCGCCCAACCCCATTCACGCAACGCGCCATCGGCATCACGCCCGGCTGGCAGAATGGCACTGCGATCCTTCAGAGACACGCCGTACACCTTGCCACCCTTGCCGGAAATCTTCAGCTCATCGCCGACGGTGGAAACGGCGAGGCGCTGCGGAGACGCTCCCGCGCCATCGCCCAAAGCCGTGACGTTGTTGTCAGTGATGCTCTGGATCATGCGACCTTCGGCGCGACTGTAGTAGGCGTTCCCGGCAATGCCGCTGACCGATGGGGTAGCGCCAGTCAGGAAAGTGGAATGGCCCACCGCTGTCACAGTGGGTGCGGCTTCATAGTTAGCGTTGGTGAAAACGGCTCCCTCATCCAGCAGGCGCTTAAGCCCTCCCGTGAACTCATGTTCGAAGCGCGTGAGATAGTCGTAGCGCATCTGGTCCACCACAATAGCCAGAATCAGCGCAGGACCTCCGATCTCCGACTGAGGGGGCGGCGTAGTCTGCATGCAGCCGGTTACCGCAGTGCACAACAAGGCTATGCCTGCAAGGGAGGGTCGTCGTATCATGAATAAGCTCCTGTGGCTCTGTTTAAGTTCGATTCAATCCATCTAAAAACTATAAGGATAAAAAAATGGTAAAACCAAATTTGACGTTTCTCGCGGTGATGCTCACTTCGGCCCTGACGGCTGAAACTGTACTGGCTCAGGGCGGCTCGCAAAGCCAGGCGGGTGGTCTGCCAGCACTGGCCAAAGAAGTGGCAGAGCTGCGGGCACTGGTCAACAATTTACAAGCACAGGTCAACGCTGGCAGCGACGATCCCTACGTCGGTAACTACGCCGTCACACTGACAGAAACCTCGATCTTTGCGTGCGGGGCCAATACCTTCCCTGTGCAAGGCCCTCAATTCAACCTCTTCGCTTATCTGCAAGGGCAGGCGATCTCTTCTATCAGCACGCGCTCAGCCACTATCGACGCCGTGTCGGACGGAACGGTGCTCAGTATCGCCGATCACGAGCTCTTCACCCACGAGCTAAGACTGCGTGGCAGCTACGAATACAATTTCCGCGTAGAAGAAGGGTTTGATGTGGACATCGCTGCCGACGGGTCATTGAGCATCCAATTCGAAGCCGATGCGACATTGAATGGCCAGTTTTCTGACGATGGCAGCGTCTTCAGCATGACGGTCCAAGGCATCTTTGACGACGGCACCAACCCAAACTGCACGGATGCTTTTACTGTCACCGCGACAGGCGTGCGCAAATAGATCTGCCTGTTGTTGACCCCGCAGTAGCGTCTGTGATGCCGGCAAGCGAGCCAACGCGACCTTGTCGGCATGCGGACGATGTGAAGCCCTCCTGATCAATATCCCTTACGGACAATCCCCTTGCTTTGCCCATCCAGCGTGCCATCACGCAACCATTGCAGTGACGCGTCGAAGAGCAGCGGCGCATTGATCTCCCACATCGCGTTATGCGATGAACAACCCAGATCCAACAGCACCTTCTCGGTAGCGCCGAGATCCTCGTACATCTCATTCACGCGGGCG
>JAZKEH010000486.1:0-4957 GCA_040387155.1 Pseudomonadota bacterium
GGAGGGTTGGAAGGGCGCGACAGTGACGTCGAGACCGGCAGCCTTGAGCTCACGCAGTCTTTTCAACAGCTGCCACATCGCCTGACTGGAGCGTCCATCTGGCGTAGTCAGTGTCATCAACTGCAAGCCGCTTTGCTGCAGAAATACTTTGTCATTTTCTGCAGACTGTGGCGCTGTCATGAACTGATTGAATGCATCGGCACTCGTGTCCGGGAGTTCAACACCAACGACGATCGGCTTGCCGCTGTTGTCGGCAAACTCGCAGACCAGCTCGGCAAATGCCGCAGGTGCCTCTGCAGTGCCATGCAACTCACCCACCAACAGAAATCGCAGCGAGGGCTGCTGCAACAAGGCGGCTGTGCCGGCAGGTGGCTGGCAGGCAGAGTCAACATCGGCTGGTTGCGCCAACAAGGGTGCCGACAGTGAGCTCAGCAGGCCAACGTAGCAAAGCAGATTTCGTAATGAACGATATGTGCGCATGCAGTCCTCCCTGATTGATTTTTTACTGACGAATCAGCGCGGCAATTTGACCAACCTATCCCCCTGAAACGAACCCACATAAATCGCACCATCCGCTTCAATCGCCACCGACACACCATTGATCAGTGCCTTGCCGGCGTTGTCGTAAATTTCAGTGACCTTCAACGTCGCCGGATCAATTTCTGCAACACCGAAGCCCTGGATGCACGGATCTGCAGATGTTGCAGGGCAATTGCCAGCCACGCCCTTGATACCGGCTGCCAACAATTTGCCGTCGGCTGTCCAGGTCAGGTTGTCGGGCATGAAGCTGAAGTCGCCACGACCCACTTCCTGCTTCTGTGTCAGGTCGTACTTGTGAAAGGACTTTGTCGTCCAGCCGCTGACATAGGCGTAGCGGCCGTCCTTCGAGACTGAGACACCGTTGGGATAGCCGTACTCAGTACCCGGCAATACAGTTTCACCTGCGGCTGCCGTCCACACGGCAACGTTGCCAGACGGCGCGCCGGCGAAAATATCCTGTCCTTCTTTCTGGGTAGCAGTAGGGCGTGTTGCAACAAAGCTGCCATCAGGCAACGCCGCCACATCGTTATACGGTTTGTCTGCCATTACGCAGCCACGCCATACGAGTTTCCATGATGCGCCGTCCTGCTGCAGCTCATACATCTCCATCGACTCGCGCTCGCTGTGATTGACGACGTAGAACTGCCACGCACCACCAGTGCGCTGCGTCAGCGAAAGTCCGTGCGGGCTTACCTTGGCACCAATCGACGTTGTGCAAGCGGCCTGACCCCAGCCGGCCTGGTGTTCGTCAGACAGTGCCAGCGTGCTGAACTGTTGAGTAGCCACATTGAACAGGTCGAGCGACGGATCAGTGCCCTGGCCAAAATTCGCGATGATCAGATAGTTACCATCCGGCGTTACTTCAAAATCTTCCGGTGCGCGGGTGCCACAGACAATGGTGGCCTCACCTTGCTGGCCACAACCCAGCAACGGTGGATTGACCGCACCCGGTTGCGCTTGCGCGACGAGCGGCAGCAGTGCGAAAGGTAGTGAGAGTGAAAGCAGCAGTTTGGTCATGGCGAGGCTCCTGTAGGAATGGAAGGGCACGGCACGAGTGATCCCCATAAACCCTCCTTTTCTTGTAATTGTGTTGCTGGCAAGGCCGGCGCGGCCATCATAGCCGAAACAATCGGTAAAACCAGACAGGGGAATGGCAGCTAGCCAATCAGCGGTTTCACACTGATCCCGTGCACCACGATCGACATTGCCACGACAATCAATGTCAGTTGCGTCAACGGCAGTGCGAGGTTTTCCGGCAAGCCGTGATTGATGGCGAACATGAGGTAATACAGCGAGCCAATGCCACGCACGCCAAACCAGGCCGTCAACCAGCGTGTGCGCCACGGCGCGCGATTGCCGAACTGGCAGAGCAGCACGCTGACGGGACGCGCAATGAAGAAGATGAACAGCGCCAACCCTACAGCATCGAAGGTCCACGAATCGGGGAACAGGGTGCCGCCGAGCAACAGCACCATCAACACGACGGACAGACGCTCGAGGTGTTCCTTGAATATCACTGAACCCTCGCTGACGGGCTGCGGTGCGTCGTCGTCATCGAACTCAACACTGCTGGCACGGGCTACCGGTGGCACCACCGTTGCAACCGGATCGTTGCTGCTGGGCGTTTTGTCGAATGAGGTGTCGGCCACACTCATTTCCGCACTGAACGTCGGCGTCTCACGTGCCAACCGCTCTTCCGTCACGCGCAGCGCTACCGCTGCAAAGAACACCGCCAGAAAACCCCATGCATGCAGCAGCAAACACACACCGTAGACGAAACCAATCAGGCCAAGGCCGATGAAGTCATCCATCAGGTCGTACTTGTTGGGGCCACTGCGCAGCTTCCAGCAGAGCATGCCTAGCAAGGTGCCGGCGACCACACCAATCGCGATGCCGCCTACCGTTGCCCACACCACATCGACCAAGAGCCAGGTCAGCATTGAGTCACCCAGTTCGTGCAGGCCCAGCAAACCAAGACCCAGCATGACAAACGGAAACGCACTGCCATCGTTCATGCCGGCCTCACAGGCCAGGGTAAATCGCAGTCGTGGATGGTCGCCGGGTTGCGCCAGCTGGATATCGCCTGCCAACACAGAATCTGTCGGCGCCAGAATGGCACCCAGCAAAATGGCAGCGCCCAGCGGCAAACCGAGAATGAACCAGCCAAAGCCGGCGACCAGCGCTACCGTAAGCGCCATCGAGACGGTGGCCAGCAGGATCGGTGCACGCCAGCGCCGCGGCACCGCAGCGCCGCGCAATTTCACACCTGCCGAAAACAGCGAGATCAACACCGCCACTTCCGTCAGCAGCTCCAGCAGCGCCGATTCCTGCAGCGGATTGAAGTGGTACCAGTTGAGAACGCTGGGTCCCAGCAAGACACCGAACAGCAAATAGATAATGGCGGGGGTGAGCGGAGACCGCTGCAGGTGCGATGAGGCAAGCCCCACCAACAGCAGCAACATACCGACAAAGACAAACCACTGGGCAGTGCTCATGCAACAACATCCTGCTTTGGAGAACCATTGTGGGTGCGCCCGCCTGCACAAGCGATCAGGGGTTTCCCTGTAATCGCCAGTACTTTTGGATGTTCCGCATTGGTGCGAGGAATAATTCCGTAGAAATATCAAAAGCGTGTGCAGTAAGCTCCAGCCAAATGAAACAGGTGTGCAATCCCGACCATTGCCTCATCAAACAGCGAGATATCCCATGACAACAGCCCGCCCCTTCCTTATGTTCCAGGACGGCGTTGCCCAAGCTGCGCTGGATCTGTATTTCTCCACGTTTCCTGACTCTGCCATGGTGAGTGTCCAGCACTGGGCGCAAGGCGAGTTCGGTCCCGCCGGCACCATCAAGGCCGCCATCTTCACAATTTGCGGCCGCGAGTTCATGTGCTCCGACAGTCCGGTCAAACACGCGTTCACTTTCACTCCTGCAAGCTCCACCTTCGTGGACTTTGATTCAGCCGATGAGCTGGATCGTGCATTTGGCATTCTCGCAGAAGGCGGCGGCGTGCTGATGCCGTTGGGCGATTATGGTTTCAGCAAGCGCTTCGGCTGGCTCAATGATCGCTTTGGGGTGTCGTGGCAGTTAAACCTCTCCGCCTGACACTGTTGATTCGCGTTGCGGGTGTTGGAATAGAACTTGCTCACGTTATCGGGATACCTGTGAACGGAGTTCCTGAATGCCAACCAGCCTGACTGCCATTACCAACGCCCGCCTCTACACCATTGACCCGCTCTTCACCTGTCATCGCAACGGCACCATCGTGTTCGACGACAGCGGCATTCTTGCCATCGGTGACAGCGCAGCCATAGCGGTGCCACCCACTGCCCACAAGATCGACGGCAAAGGCCGCCTGGCGGTACTGCCCGGGCTTATCGACACCCACTCCCACTCCAGCCTGCTGAAGGGCTACACCGAAAACGCGCAGTTGATGGACTGGTTGCCCGAGTACCAGCGCGAGCACCGCGTGCTGAATGAAACTGACGCCTACTACTCCTGCCTCGTCACCTACATGGAATCGCTGAAGGGCGGCACGACGACCGTGATGGACATGTACCGCTTTCTGCACAAGGGCGCCGAAGCAGCGATGCAGCTCGGCCTGCGTGTGCACCTGGTGCCGTATGCGGCCGATCATCCGACCAAGGATTTCTTCGAGACGCTCGCGAGCTGCGAGCAGCTGATCGACGACTGTCGGCGTTATCCTGCTGATCGCGTGCAGGCGTGGATGGGACTGGAGCACATCACCTACTGTTCGGAAGCGATGTTTCGCGCGGCGCGCGACTTGTCGGATCGCTATGGGGTCAACATCCACACCCATACCAGTGAACAGCAGGAGGAGGTCGCCGCCGTCATCAAGCTGTTTGGCAAGCGCCCCGTGCTGAAGTTCAACGACTGGGGCATTCTGAAACCGGGTTCGGTGCTGGCGCACTGTGTGTGGCTGGATGCAGAAGAGATTGCCACCGTCGCCGCTACCGGCACTGCCATCGCGCACTGCCCGCTCAGCAACATGAAGCTGGCCTCAGGACCGGCGCCGCTGGCGTTGTACAAAGAAGCCGGCATTTGCGTTGGGCTCGGCTCCGACGGTGGCATATCGAACAACACCCTCAGCATGTGGGAGTGCATGAAGGGCGCATCGCTGCTGCAGAAAGTAACGCAGCTTGATGCTGCAGCCATTGATGCGCCAACTGCCTTGCGGATGGCCACCATCGACGGCGCGCGCCTGCTTGGCGTCGACAAAACTCTCGGCTCACTCGAAGTTGGCAAGCAGGCCGACTTGCTGACGGTGGATCTGTGGCAGCCGCACTTGCTGCCAATACTCGATTCCGAAGGTCACGACCCTGTGTTGTGGAATCTGGTGTTTGCCGCGCGCGCCAGCGACGTCAAGGACGTCTGGGTGGGCGGCCGCCAATCTGTC
>JAZKEH010000487.1:0-5114 GCA_040387155.1 Pseudomonadota bacterium
TGAGTACGTTGATTGCATTGAGTGAACGCATGCGCGATTACCCGGGACTGGGAGTCAAGTTACGCAACCTGCTGCAGACGTTGATGCAGGATGTGGTGGCTCCCGCCTTCGGCATCGGCTGCTTTCTGATCATCTGGTCGATTGCTGCCAACAACATCGATACATCACTCGGAAAATTTCCTGGCCCTGCAGTGGTGTGGGACCAGGCAAAGAATCTGGTTGTTGAATACAAGGAAGAGCAGATCAAGGAAGCTGATTTCTATGCGCGGCAGGATGAGCGCAACGCAGAGCGGCTGGCCGAGGATCCGACCTATGAAGTGAAAGTGCGCGCCTATACCGGCAAGAACACCTTCCCTTCGCAGATCGGTACCAGTCTCTTCACGGTGTTGAGCGGTTTTGTGCTGGCCATGATTGTCGCAGTGCCCATGGGCATTGCGATCGGTCTCAACAGAACGCTTAACAGTGCAATCAATCCGCTGATCCAGATCTTCAAGCCGGTGTCACCTTTGGCCTGGTTGCCGCTGGTGACGCTGGTAGTGAGCGCGGTGTACACGTCGGACGATCCCGCTGTCTCGTAGTCGTACATCAACTCACTGCTGACAGTAACGCTGTGCAGCTTGTGGCCGATGGTTATCAACACTGCAGTGGGCGTTGCTTCAATCCCGTCTGACTGGATCAACGTCAGCCGCGTGCTGCGTCTCTCACCACTGACCCACGTTCGCAAGATCGTACTGCCAGCCGCCGTACCCATGATCTTCACCGGCATGCGCTTGTCGCTCGGTGTGGCATGGATGGTGTTGATCGCAGCCGAAATGCTGGCGCAGAACCCGGGCCTTGGCAAATTCGTCTGGGATGAATTCCAGAACGGCAGCTCCAACTCGCTCGGCCGCATCATGGTGGCAATCCTCACGATCGGTGTGATCGGCTTCTTGCTCGACCGCACCATGCTGCAGCTGCAGCGCTGGCTGTCATGGGACAAGGCTTCGGCCTCCCGCTGATCACCAGATTGAACACAATCATTTTTCCAGGAACCAGGACCAGGAGAAACAATATGAGCACTATTCTCGACATTACCCAGATGGACATGGAGTTTCCGACTCCAACCGGCAATTTCATAGCACTGAAGAACGTTGATCTGAAGATCAGCAAGGGCGAATTCGTTTCGCTGATCGGCCACTCGGGCTGCGGCAAATCCACTGTGCTGAACATCGTGGCCGGCTTGCTGCAGGCCACCAAGGGTGGCGTCATTCTGAATGGCCGTGAAATTCATCAGCCAGGCCCGGATCGCGCTGTCGTCTTCCAGAACCATAGCTTGCTGCCATGGCTTACCGCTTACCAGAACGTTGAGTTGGCGGTGAAACAGGTACTGTCCAACCGCATGTCAGCGGCCGAGATCAAGGAATGGACTGAACACAATCTGCGTCTCGTGCAGATGGATCACGCCATGCACAAGCTGCCGAGTGAAATTTCCGGCGGTATGAAACAGCGCGTCGGCATTGCCCGCGCCTTGGCGATGCAGCCACAGATCCTGTTGATGGACGAACCGTTCGGTGCACTTGATGCGCTGACCCGTGCCCACATGCAGGATTCGCTGATGGTCATCCAGAGCGAACTGAAGAACACCGTCGTCATGATCACACATGATGTTGACGAAGCAGTGTTGCTGTCGGACCGCATTGTCATGATGACGAATGGTCCGGCTGCCACCATCGGCGAAATCCTTGACGTCAAACTGGAACGTCCACGCGACCGTCTGGCGCTGGTCAATGATGCTGAATACATCGGGTTGCGCGCCCAGGTGCTGCGCTTCCTTTACGAAAAACAACGCAAGGTGGAGCACATCCAGCACGCCGCGCAAAAAAAGCTTGATGGCAAAAAGAGGACAGCAGCTTGAGCAAGGTCGGGGCTTTGCCCAGCGCTGTCTAAAAAACCAGAAGATTTCCATTTCATTTTCTTTTTTTAACTTAGGAGAAGCAGTATGAAGTTATTCAGTCCCAAGGCACTGGCTGTGCTGGTTGGCGCAAGTTTGTGTGCAAGCGGTGCGATGGCGCAGGTAAGAACGCTGAGCGCTGCGCTGGACAGGGGTGTTGCCACTGGCCAGTTCAACCTGCGTTACGAAGGCGTAGATGAAGACAATGCCCTGAAAAATGCCAGTGCACTGACCTTGCGTTCCGCCCTCAAGTACACCACGGGCACCTTGAACAACTTCACCGGTGTTGTCGAATTCGAAGACGTCCGCATCCTCGGCGAAGGCGATTACTCGGTGCCGACCTCGGGCTACAAGACCGGCCGCTACTCCGTCATCAACGATCCGGAAACCACTGAACTGAACCAGAGCTATCTGCAATATGTCAGCGGTCGCTTCACTGGTCGCCTCGGCCGCCAGGACATCCGTTATGACAACCAGCGTTTCATCGGTGCCGTGCCCTGGCGCCAGGATTACCAGACTTTTGATGCCCTGATGCTGCAGTACAAGAACGATGCTGCGCTCACTGTTGACTACAACTACATCACCAAGCGCGAGCGCATCTTTGCGCAAGACGCCGACATCGACAGCAAGGATCATTTGCTGCATGCGTTCTATCCGACACCAGTCGGTGTGGTGACGGGTTACGCCTATTTGCTGGAAGAAGACATTGCCACCCAGAACGCGATCGACACCTACGGCATCCGCCTGGTAGGCGCGAAGAAAGTGGGCCCGTTTGATGGTACCTATCTGGCTGAATACGCAACGCAGGACTGGGAACGTGGTGCCGCTGAATTCAGCGCCGACTACTACTCGGTGGAAGGTGGTCTGACACTGAAGGGCTATACCGGCAAGCTGGGCCTCGAATCGCTCGGTTCCGACAATGCGCGCTACGGGTTCGCTACCCCACGGGCTACGTTGCATGCGTTCCAGGGTTGGGCTGACCAGTTCCTGGCTACACCGGTGCAGGGTATTGAAGACACCTACGTCAGCTTCGGCAAGGCGTTTACCACGGGCATCCTGACGGGTGCCGCGCTGACCTTCGTCTATCACGACTACCAGGCTGAGCAGAGCACCGCGACCATTGATGACATGGGTGACGAATTCAACGTGCTGTGGACGCTGCCGATCAAGAACAACTACGTCTGGGGCGTGAAGTACGCCGACTATCGCCAAGGCGACATCGCCGCCAAGGTCGACAAGAAAATTTTCTGGACCTGGTTGCAGATTACCTTTTGACCCGGCTGCATCAGGTACACGCCGCTTGATCCTGGCTTGCTGCGCTGTACCTGATGACAGCGGTTTTTTTCCTGGCTGATTCAGCAGGCGCTTGAAACAAAACCCCCGGCCCTGGCCGGGGTTTTTGTTTGTACCGGGTTCCGGGGTATTCTGCGGCGGTACAAACAAAACAGGCAGTCGTGAACGTGAAAGCTCAGTTACAAAACGGCCAGGGCTGGCAGCGCAGGCAGTTGTTGGGAGTTCTCCTCGGCACGGTCATGGGGGCGCTTGCTCCCGTCACCAAAGCTCAGACACCTCCGGCCGTTACCGGCATCGACCACGTTGAGTTCTTCGTTACTGATCTGGAACGCTCGCTGACGTTCTACCGTCACCTGTTTGGCCAGGAGGTCTGGAAAAATCGCCAGACCGAGCGTCGTTATATGCCGTTGGGAAGTGCCTTTATGGCGCTGGAACAGCGGGATGCAGCGCGGGTGGATCATGTCTGTTTCGGCATCAAGGATTTCGACATTGCCCGTTTACACCAGTATCTCGATGAGCAGGCACTGGCCTGGCAGGACTACCCCAGCGGCAACGACCTGCGGGTGGATGATCGCAATGGCACCCGTGTGCAGCTGGCCCGTGACGAGGCCTGGGACAGCCTGACTCGTGATACGGCGTCATTGGAAACGCGACCGGCCGGGCCGGAGCCGCTGTTTCACCCGCTGGCAATTGATGAGGTTTACATCACGGTCGCCAACCTCGAAGTTGATTCGCTGCACTACGCCCGGCTGATCGGCAAGACCGGCCTGTTACAAGCCGGTTCATTGTGGTTTGACCTGGGTGGCTCGCGCTTGCGGCTGAGCCAGGCGCCGGTCGGGCAGAAACCCGGCGTGAACTACTTCTCCGTCCTGGTTTCCACCACTGATCTCGAGGCTGCGGCTGAAGCGGTATTTGCCGCTGGCGGCATCATTGAAAACATCCTCCCCAACGGTTTCAGCTTCTGGGATCCGGATGGCATGCGGGTTGAAGTGCACATGGCTGGTCAATTCTGACCGCCATTCTCCTCTGGTGAAAATTTTCCAAACCGGAAAATTTTAATCATCCGCTCTTGAAATGATTTGGGACGACTCTATCTAGTGGTTGTGCCCGGAGCTCATCTGAGACCGGACACACCGCCACCTGGTTCGCGCGAACGGTTGGCAACCAACCCTTGATACTTTTAATACTATCTACCCCATATCGCTTGACGAGGATATCACCATGACTACGTTTGACTTTTCCCCGCTGTACCGTTCCACCGTTGGTTTCGACCATCTGGGCGCCTTGCTGGATTCCGTGACGAACAACGACCGCAACCAGCCAGCCTATCCCCCCTACAACATTGAATTGTTCGAGAAAGACAAATACCGCATCACGATGGCGGTGGCTGGCTTTACCGAAGATGAAATTACGCTGACCAGCGAAAACAACATGTTGACTGTTGCCGCTGCCAAACCGGAAAAAACTGCAGAAACAAAACGCACGTTTTTGCATCAGGGAATTGCCGAACGCAATTTCAAGCGCCAGTTCCGCGTAGCGGATCATGTGAAAGTGATCGGCGCCAGCCTCAGCAACGGCTTGCTGCACATTGAGCTTGAGCGTGAGATTCCGGAAGCGATGAAGCCCCGCCAGATTGCGATCAATGGTGTGGTGGCGCAGAAGTTCCTGAAGTCGGCCTGATCAGAAACGCAGTAAAGAACTGCTGCAAATAAAAAAGCCCCGGATAGCGTTGCTGTCCGGGGCTTTTTATTGCGTTGCCTTTTACATCTTGTAGAGCGGGCGCAGCGCGTATTTGTCGTCGGCGCTGGCGGGTTTGATTCCCTGCTTGTGCAAGGCAGCGACGCGCTCGTACAAGGCCTTTGTATCCACGTTCTCGCCGCCGGCCATGCCG
>JAZKEH010000488.1:0-1636 GCA_040387155.1 Pseudomonadota bacterium
CTCAACCCCACCTCCGGCAACCCCATCTACCGCCAGCTCATGGAGCAGGTGCGTCGCATGGTGTCGAGCGGCCAGCTCCAACCCGGAGATGAACTGCCGTCGGTGAGAGAACTCGCAGTGAACCACGCCGTCAACCCGATGACGATCTCCAAAGCCTATAGCCTGCTCGAAGCCGAAGGCCTGCTCGAACGCCAACGCGGCAAGGCGATGACGATTGCCCTGCAGCACAAGTCGAAGGAAAGCAAAGCCGCCCGCCTCGACCGCCTGCAACCCGCGCTCGAACAAGTCGCAATGGCCGCCAAACAACTTGAACTCAGCCCTGATGAAGTAATGAAAGCCCTGCGTCAGGTCATGGACACATCAGGAGAATGACAATGAGTGACTTCACCCTCGAACTCGACCACCTGAGCAAAAGCTTTGACGCGCAAGCTGTCCTGAAAGACATCAGCGCCCAGGTGCAACCCGGGGAAGTGATCGGCTTGCTGGGCCTTAATGGCGCTGGCAAAACAACGCTGCTTGAAACCTCGCTCGGCTTTTCACTACCGACCGGTGGCGCTGCTGCGATTTTTGGCCAGAACAGCACAACCATGGACGGCCCCACCAAGACACGCATCGGCTTCGTCCCACAACGCGATGAACTGCTTGATGGCATGAAAGGTAACAGCTACCTGGCCTTGATCGCCGAGTTCTACCCCACCTGGAATCATCAACTCGTTGCCCGCCTGTCGCAGGAATGGGCAGTGCCACTCGATACCCGCATCAACAAACTGTCAGTCGGTCAGCGCCAGAAACTGTCGATCATCTCTGCGCTAGGGCACGAGCCCGATCTCATCATTCTGGATGAACCAGTAGCCAGTCTTGATCCAGTGGCGCGTCGCCTGTTCCTGAAGGAACTGGTCGACATTGCCAGCTCACAAACCCGCACGATCCTGTTCTCCACCCATATCGTCAGCGATCTTGAGCGCGTGGCCTCACGCGTGTGGCTGATGCAGGAAGGCAGACTCAGCATTGACGCGGGCATGGATGAGCTGAAGGAAAACTTTGTCCGCATCCAGCTGCCAGCTGGCCAAAAACTGCCAGCGGCGATTGCAAGCAATGCAATAATGCACTCGCGTACTGACAGCAAGGGCAACACCATTGTGTTGCTGCGTGACTGGAGCAAGTACATGTCGCAGGGAATGCACACGTTGTTCAGCAAGGACTGGCAGCCCGAAGCACTGTCTCTGGAAGATCTCTTCCTGGAGTTGCATGCATGAAAGGCTTCGGCTTGATCCTGCTGTATTTCTTCACGTGGCGCAGTGTTCTCACTGGCTCTGTGTTGGCAGGTGTCTTGTTGCTGGTGCTGGCACTCAACGCACTGCTGCTGTCGCCGTACACAGCGTTCTCGATTGCATTGCTGGCTTTCGTCGCCATGCTGATCGTGCCGCTCCTGTCTTCCTCCGCAGCACTGCGTCACCTGATCAGCAGTCGCAGTCTCTGCATTATTCCGCATTTTGCATTCAAGGCAGGTTGCGCCTTGTTCTTGCTCACCTTGCTGACTGCCGGCTTCCTGCCGCTGGTGAGCTGGGTGCTTGGCCTTCCCGGCATGGCCTTGCGGGCCGGGCCGCTCATTTTTGTCATTGCATCGCTCTACACC
>JAZKEH010000488.1:1736-4309 GCA_040387155.1 Pseudomonadota bacterium
GGCGACACCACATTCACGAACCAGCATGTCCTGAAGGGCGCCGGCAAGTTTGCTGGCTGGAATCTGGAGAGCACCTCATCGGCTGCGGGTTCCCTGCTGTTTGCCTATCCAGCCAACTTGCCGGTGCGGATTATCAACATCGGCTCCTAGGTATTGTTTTATCCCTTGCTGTCGGTGGGGTTCATGTTGCTTACGCAACCCGAGAAAGAAAACCCTGTCGTGTCACCGTTGCAGATGTTTCTGCTGATCAGTCTGTTCTGCGGCTGTATCAGCTGCTGGGCGTTCGGTGAAATCGGCGCGCGCGCACGTTTGCTCTGGTTGCGCCTGCCGGGCCAGCGCAGCAGCATCTGGCAAAAACTTGAGCAGGAGCTGTGGGTCAATTTCGCCCTGCTCGGCGGCATTGCCTTGCTGAATGTGGTGGCGGCCCTGGTGCTGCAGCCGGAGCAGGACCATTTGCAGCACTACCTCTTCATCATAGTGCTCTGCGCTGCCTATGACAGTTACGTCAATCTGTGCGCCCGCCTCTATCAGTGGCCCTCAGTAGTACAGGCCATCGTCATGCTTGCGTCCATCAGCGCCATTGTTGCCGCCGTCTATTACGGCATCCGGTACCCCGCGCTTAACGCGATGAGCATCCTGGAATTGGTATTGCTGGCAATGACGCTGCTGCTGCGCACGCTGGCGAAGTGGCGCTTCAATTCTGTGGATTGGCTGATTCTCAAACATGCAATTTCAAAACGGGTGGCGCAGGCATGATGCTGTTGTTGCGCCAATTCTTCACACCGTTCAACGGCTCGCCGTTGCAGGCCTACATCGGCTTCGCACTGTTGGCGGTGCTGATAATGATTGGCTTCTTTTATCCACGGTTGGCGTTCGGCATTGCCGTGTGGGACTACGTGCTCCTGTTCGCCGTGCCTTTCTCGCTCGCGCCCAAGGTGCTGCGCTCGCTGATCTGCAATCGCCGGTTGTTGCTGGTGCCAGGCTTTGCGCAACGGGCTGTACTCGCGGCGTTGATATTTACACTGATGCAATCTTCCTTCCTCAGCGCATTAGGCTGGCTATATGGAATTCCAACAACGCATCTGCGTAATGCCGTGCAGCTATTTGTCATCAGCAGCGCCTATCTCGCCCTGATGCAATACGCGGTGACCACGCGCATTGCCATCGCCATTCTCAGCCTGTTCCCCCTGGTCTTTGTCGGAAGTTTCCTGTTCTTCACGCTAGGCTCTGGCCAATACCTGCTGGGCGACGACCATGTACTGTGGTTGTTGATCGCCACGCTGCTGGGATGGGGTCTGGGCTGGTGGCGCAGCGGGCGTGACCAGCAGTTCCGCCCCGAACATGTCAGCCTCGAAATCTACAAGGGCTCTACCTACCAGCGGGCGCCAATGCCGCAGTGGCTGCTGACTGGCAGTAACGCATTGGCTGCACCTGATGCCACCCTGTTGCTGGGTTATCCGGCCACTCTGGTAACCCGTGCGTGCGTGCTGCTCTTCATGTTCTTTTTCGGGCCTGGTGTCGCCGCGCTGTTGCTTGGCTTGCTGGATTTTGGCGCCGACTGGTCCTACCAACCGGGCACGCTCGACATCTTCCTGGGTGCCAGTCTGTTTCCGGCTACTTTCGGTTCCTACCAGACTGTTGAATGGGTGGCGCGACTGCGTTTGCTATGGCTACGACGTCGCATGCAACGGGATGAGCTATGGCAGTTGTTGGAGAAGCAACTGGCTATCAATACCGGGTTGATGCTGCTGATTGCCTGTGCGCTGATGCTGACGGGCATGCAGTTTTCCGGGCTGGAAGACTCGCTATTGCTGCATTACCCCTTATTGGTACTGACCTTCAACGCGTTCTACGCCTACTACATCGTTCTTGCCCGCGCGAGCGTGTGGCCGCAATACGCCGGTCTTCTGCTTAGCTTTGTCGGTTCAGGCCTTGTGTTTAACGGCGTGTTGGTTGCCGTCCGTTCTGACAGCACTGTCCTGCTGTACGTGATTGAAGCGGTGACGCTGACAGCGGCAGTCTGCTTCCGTTTCTTCGCCCGCCGGAAATTGCTGGGGGTCGATTGGCTGCTGGTGAAGCCTTTGCTTCCGCTTGGCCAGCGCGGGAGCAATCCGTGATGGTGAATTTGGCCAACAAGTTTTGCCAACTACTGGGTCGTAGCGAGTCAGGCGCGGGAATCCCTGCAGATCATGCAACAGAAAACCTCTTATTTTCAGTTAGTTATGTCCGAAAAATATTATGGCACGGCGTGTGCTCTGCACTCTGCTAGTTGAAACACCCTATAAGTGAAACAGCTTTAATAAAAACGAACGTTCAGTCAGTACCCTAAATCAATAGAGAACCCTTACAGGAGTTATTTGTGAGCAACAAATTAAAACATCTCGTTCAACGCCTCGGTCTGCACCCGCTGGCCGCTGCCATGCTGATGAGCATGGCGGCCCCAACGGCCTTCGCCGACGATCTGCAGCAGGTCTTTGATCTCGCCGTCCAGAACGATCCTGAGATCCGCGGTGCCCGTGCCCGCTACAACGCCAGCCATACCGTCATTTCGCAGGGCCGTTCCTACTTGCTGC
>JAZKEH010000489.1:0-13165 GCA_040387155.1 Pseudomonadota bacterium
TGGACCAGCGTGGAAAGCACAAGCGACGCAATAAGCGTGGAAGCGATACGGAAGGTCACGGGCAGCTCCTTGAAGCGGGATACAAAATCAGGTTGACCACATTTAAACCCGGACAGCCCTGGGCAAGGCAAGACTCAACTCAGGCAACAACGTGAAAGTTGGACTATTTCACCAACTGCGGCTGCAGCAAATCAAAAATCCGCCGCGAGACAATGGCATAGCCATCTGCATTGGGATGCGACATGTCGCTGATCAACAGCGCAGGATTACCGGCAAGTCCCTGGCGCAGGGACGGCATCAGCATGGCGCCCTCCTCTTTCGCCACTTTGGCGAACAACGACACGTCGGAGTCGGCACGGTCCTCTGAGGCTGTGCGGTCAGCCAGATACACAGTGGCGCCGGCCAGCACGAACGTGCCGACCAGCTTGCGCAGATTCTGTTCGGTGCGTTCAACTGCCACCCTGTTGCCGGCGTCGTTGCCGCCAATGGCAATCAACACTATCTGTGGACCCAGCCGCAGTCCGCGATCCAGCGACGTCAACGCCATCGCCACCGTACTGCCACTCTTGCCGTGATTGACGACGCGATACTCATAGCCGTGGTCATCCAGTATCCGTTGTAGTTGCGCTGGGTAGGACTGATCAGCCGGCACGCCATAACCCGCCGTCGTGCTTTCACCCACAGCGAGAATGACCGGGCGCTCGTCATTGGTTTGCGACAGCACGGGCGTGCTGACCAACAAGCTGCAAACGATCGCCATACGAACCAGCAAGTCTTTTATGAAACTTCCATCGAAAGCTCTCATGGACAATCCACTGTGGGACCGGTCGCTGCCGGCTTCGCTGGCAATATTCGGCCGCACGCGGATGCAACGCAAGCAAGTTGCTTTATCATCCGGGCACGAAAATGCTGATTATGTCGGTCATGGCCATCAGGGCCACGAACGCGCCTCCAGGAAGCCACCCATGCTCACCCACGAATTCGCTACCCGATTTGCCGAAAGCTGGATCGAGGCGTGGAACAGCCACGATCTCGATCGCATTCTGTCGCACTACACCGACGACTTCACGATGGCGTCGCCCCGTATTGCGATTGTCGCCGGCGAACCATCGGGCATTCTGAAAGGCAAGACCGCGATTGGTCCGTACTGGGGCAAGGCGCTGGAGTTGTCGCCGCATTTGTACTTTGAACATCTCTCTACTTTTGTCAGCGCCGACAGCATTGTCATTCACTACAAGGGTGTGCGTGGCTTGACGGCAGAAGCGTTGTTCTTCAACGAAGACGGCAAGGTCTATCGGGCAGCAGCGCACTACATGTAATCCCAGCAAGGTCACTGCAATTCATTTCAACGATGAGAAGGAGGAACTCCCCATGAAAGAACTCGCCATGAAAGAACTCGCCATGAAAGCACTTCCCATGAAAATCCGATTGCTATCCACCTTATTGATTTGTGCGTTCTCACACGCACAGGCGCAACAACCTTCTTCGGCGTTTGCGCGTGGCAACAGCATGCAAACGTGGCAACACCCGGATTACCAGGCGCTGGTAGCGCAATGCAAAGTAGTGCCGCCGGCAACCCGTATCGGCGGTGCTGCCCAGGCAACCGACAACACCGAACCACCGGCGCCCGCCTTGCCTGCAATCTCCGCAATTCCCGACATCGTCGCTGCCGACGCCGCGTGGAAGGTAGTCTGGGCCTGGCAAGGCAACAATGCCGACGGCCCCATCGACGGTGGCAATGGCACCCTGCTGTTCGCCAACAACGACGCCAGCAATGTCATGCAGTTGGACCCGGCCACCGGCCTCGCCCGCATCCTGTTTGATAACACCAACACCGGCGGCGCTGTATCACGCAGCAAAAATGGCAACCTGTTTGTCGCCGAGCGCGGTCTGCATGCGGGTATTGAACAACTTGAACCCGAACGCAAGATGTTCGCGAACACCATCAATGGCGAACCGCTTGATTGTGCCGGTGGCGTCGTCAACGACATCAGCGCCGACGCGAAAGGCGGCATCTATATCGCCACGTCGAATTCCGGTGTGTTCTACGCCGATCCGAAAGGTGTGATCACGAAGTACGGTGCAGTGCCCAACGCCAACGGCATCATCCTCAACGCCGACGAAACGGTGCTGTACGTAACCAACGGACCGATGCTGGTGGCTTTCGACGTACAGGCGGACGGCTCACTGACCAATCAACGCGACTTCGCACCATTGAATGGCGGTGGTGATGGTGCCGCTATTGATGAAGAAGGCCGCATCTACGTCGCCAACGGTTCCGGCGTCAATGTCATCGCACCGGATGGCAAGGCGCTGGGCAACATTCCTGGCCCGCGCGGTCTGCACGGTGTTGCCTTTGGTGGTGCCGACAAGAAGACACTGTTCGGCATTGTCTTCTACGGTGGCTGGGGCACGCCGAGTGCCCGCAATCAGGTCATTGCATTGCCGACACTGGCGCAGGGCTATATGGGCCGCGCCAAATAGGCCGCATTGAACGGAGTTGAAATAACGTTCCGTCCACCAATATCAGACGGAACGTTGCCAGGAGAGTTGTCGTGTATTCAAGGATGCTTGTAGCAGTGATGCTTGGTGGAATGCTGGCAGTGCCGGTAGTCGCGCAGGACTATCGGACGAACCCGCTGCCAAATCTTTCACTTGATCTCCCGAATGCAGGGCAGCTTGGCAGCAAATTCTTCAGCACAACCATTACGCGCAACAAGGAACCGCTGTTGGCGGAAGCGTATTACGAAGACACGCAAGGTAATCTGATTGTGCAAGGTGCGTCGTTGGCGACCGTAATCGCCCGCGCTTATGACCTGCAGAATTATCAGGTGCTCGATGGCCCGGAGTGGGTTTACCAGCCGCACCTGTACGACATCAAGGCCGCGCCGCCGCCCACCTTCATCGAATCGGAAGAAACGGAAATGGTGCGGGCGATGCTGGTGGACAGGTTTGCTTTCACTGCCGAGTCGAAGGCAAAGGAAGTGACGATGCTGGTGCTGGTGGTGGACGAGACTGCCACTCCGTTTGACTTTGCTGCCCACGCAGTGGAGAAACGATCCGGGCTGAGCTTCCGTCGCGTTGAGCAGGGCCAGGCCGACGTGACTGCAACACTCGACTCGCTGGCGCTGAGCCTCTCGAGGGAAAGGCAGCAACCCGTTCGCAATCTGACCGGCATGAACGCTACCTATGCCTTCACGTTGAAAGAGGAAGACTTTCCACCTGCAGTCAACTTCCAAATGCCCCTCAACCAGATGCTGCTGCAACAACTGGGACTGAAAGTGGAAACCAGAACCATTCCGCTGGAAGTGCTTGCCATCACCCACATCGAACACCCACAACTGGACCCGCCACCGGCCGACTGATCGTTACAAACTGCCCTCCCCTGGTCTTGTTTCCTGCACCCTTCACTGGCTAAATCAGGCCACTAAAACGAGGGGATATACCATGCTGAAACCAGTCACGAAGATGACGGCCGCAATCACAGTAACGCTGGCGCTGGCCGCGCCATTTGCCTTTGGCCAGCCAGTGCGCACCGCCGATGCCAACGCCGCCGGCCAGGCGATTTACGATGCCTCTTGCGCCAGCTGCCACGGCATGCCCGAAGCCACCAAGGCGCCGCCGGTCGACACGCTGAAGCGCATGGGACCGCGCGCCGTTTCCTACGCACTCACCAACGGCAAGATGAAGGTGCAAGGCTCCTCCTTGTCGCCCCAGCAACTTGATGATGTTGTTTCTTATCTCTCCGCTACAGCTGATGTCGACAACAGTTGGATCGCCTCCCATGCCTGTATGGCCGACCGCATGGAAGTTGCTACCGGCACCCCTACCGTTGGCCAGTGGGGCATCGATTCCCACAACAACCGTCGCCTCACTGCAGAACAAGCCGGCCTTACCACGGCCGACATGGGCAAGCTGGAACTCGCCTGGGCTCTCGCCTTCCCGCAGACCGCCAACATGCGTTCGCAGCCTGTCGTCGTGGGCAACACGATGTATCTCTCCATCGTCGATTCCGGCCAGTTGTTTGCGCTCGACATCGCCGGTGACAGCCCGTGCGTGAAATGGGTGTATGAACACGACGTACCGCTGCGTACTGCACTCGGTTATCACACACTGGACGATGGTCGCCATGTGCTGTTGTTTGCCGATGCGGCAACGCACGTGCTGATGATGGATGCTGTGACCGCTGAAGTGATCTGGACCGCTACTGTCAAAGTCACCAGCGTATCGAACGTCACTGCAATGCCGGTGTTGTTTGAAGACAAGGTGTTCGTGCCGATTTCATCCGGCGAACTGAACATGGGCGCTGTGCCTGATTATGAATGCTGCACCAGCCACGGCGCTGTGGTTGCGCTGAATGTGAAAGACGGCGAACGCCTGTGGGTCTACCACACCATGGAAGACGCGAAACCCACCACAGTCAGCAAGGTAGGCACCCAGCAGTACGGGCCTTCGGGAGCGCCGATCTGGACGGCCGCCGCCATTGATGAGAAGCGTCGCCTGATCTACGTGGGCACCGGCGAAAATACCTCTGCGCCTGCCACCGACACCAGCGATGCGATTCTCGCCATTCGCATGGACGACGGCTCGCTCGCGTGGAAATACCAGACCACACCGAACGACATCTTCCTGACCGGCTGCATGAATGTGCCGGATGGCCCGAACTGCCCGCCTGCTTCCAGCATCAACAAGGACTGGGATTTTGGTGCCGGCCTTATGCTGGCCAAAAAACCGGACGGTTCCGAACTTGTAATGGCCGGCCAGAAGAACGGCGTCGTGTGGGCGCTGAATCCCGACAACGGCGAACTGGTATGGGACACGAAAGTAGGTGGCGGTGGCGCGATGGGCGGCATTCACTGGGGCATGGCGTACGACGGCTCGAAAATTTTCGCCGCCAATAACATGTCGACCGGTCCTACTGCCGACGAAGTATCGCCCGGCCTGTTCGCACTCGACATCAACACCGGCAACATTGTCTGGTCCTATCTGCATCAACCGGATTGCACTGGCAACCGTCAGCAGGAGATCCGCACCTGTGGCAGCAACTACGGCATGTCAGCCGCCACGCTCTTGGTCGATGGCGCCGTAGTACAAGGTGCCAACGATGGCTTTATCAAGGTGTTCGATACCAGGAGTGGTGAGCCGATCTTCACCTTCGATACGGCGCGCTCCTTCGACACAGTGAACGGCGTGCAAGGACACGGCGGCGCCATCGACAACGCCACTACCGTTGCCGCCAATGGCATGTTGCTGGTGCAGTCGGGTTACGGCCTGATGGGCGTGCCGGGCAACGTATTGCTGGCCTTCAAACCACGGCGCTGATCATGCTGCGTAAAACTCCACTGCTGCTCGCCCTCTTCGCTGCTGCGCTTGCAACCGCACAGCCCGAGCAGCCGCGTCAGCGCATGATGGATGCCGCCAGCTTTTCCCGACTGGAGACGATGGGAGTTACGCCGCCCGCCGACTGGGCACTGGGCGAACCCGGCAAGATGCAGTTGAAGGCACGCACCTGTCCCACCAATACCAGCCCTACCAATCTGCGCCGACGCATCGTCGATGTGGCAACGCAGGAATGGGGTTGGTTCGGTTTCAATGTGGATGATCTGCACGGACAGACCTTGCCGGTGCCGAGTCGCAACAACCAGAACGCCAATAACAATAACAACAACGTGCGCCGCTTCCTGCCGCTGGATCCGGTTGAAGTCGCCCAGGTCGCGCACACGATTGGCGGCTACTGGGCAGCTATACCCGATGCCAGCTGGATCTGGGCACGCCAGAACGAAGCGTGGCAGGAGAATGGCCTCGCCGCCCGCTGGCGTGATCCGTGGTCAGCGGCGTTTATCTCGTGGGTGATGTGCGAAAGCGGCATCAACGAACAGCAGCAGTTTGAGCGCGCGATTGCGCACCACAGTTACATCGATCAGGCCATTCGCGCCCGCGACAATCCGCAGAGCCGTGCGTTGTTCACTGCCTATCAACCCGGCGAACAAACGATCAATCCCGGTGACTTGCTGTGCAGCGGCTTGCGTCCGATGTATCGCACACTCGCCGAACGCCGCGCGCAACTCGGCGTTGGGGCGCGCACGCATTGCGACATCGTGGTGGAAGTGAATACGCAGGATCAGCAAATATTGACGATAGGCGGCAACGTGCGCAGTTCAGTGCGCATGAAAGTATTTCCTGCTGCAGTCGAAGCTGACGGCCAGTTGGCACCACTGCCGACCAACCGCTATATCTTTGCCCATTTGAAATTACGTGCCGATGCGATTGCACCGGATGCGATTCGCAACAGTCCCACGCTGCAAACGCTGGGTTGCATGCAAACCCCGACTCCCGCGTCTTTCACGGTGGCGAAACTGGCGCTGTCTGCCGCCTCCTGCTGAGCGACAGGCACTGCAGTATCCGGAAAACAGTTCAAAACAAAAACAACAGGAATTTCCCTCATGAAAATAATCATCAGCGGCGCCTCTGGCGACCTCGGCCGCAAGATCACCGCCTTGCTGCTGGAACGCATGCCCGCCTCCAACCTGATTCTGCTGACGCGCAATCCCGCCAGTCTTGCCACCGAAGCCAGCCAGGGCGCCAGTGTGCGCAAGGCTGACTTCAACGATGCCGCTGGTCTGCAGCAAGCCTTGCAAGGCGGCGATGTAATGTTGCTGATCAGCACCCTCAGCATCGGCAAACGCGTGCAACAACACACGACGGCGATCAATGCCGCCAAGGCGGCGGGCGTGCGTCATGTCGTCTACACGTCAAGCTGCGGCATTCAACCGCAGACACCGTCGATCTCCGGTCGCGAGCACTACGCCACTGAGCAGGTCCTGCAAAAGAGCGGCCTGCACTTCACGATCCTGCGCAACTCCTGGTACGCCGATGTAATTCCGCAATTGCTCGCACCCGCTGCGATGGCAATGGGCGCCTTTGCTGCGAGTACAGGTGAGGGTTTGGTAGCACCGGTTGCGAAGGATGACTGTGCTCGTGCGGCCGCTGCCGTACTGACCAATGCCAACAAGCACCTTAACGCCATCTACGAAATCACCGGGCCCGAACTGCACACCTTCGCCAGCCTGCTCGCACACTGCAGTACTGTCAGCCGCAAACCCATCGTCTTTCAGAACGTCAGCCACGAAGACAAACAGGCAATCTTTGATGCAATGGGTGTGAGTCGCGACTACCAGGAAGGCATGATGAACGAGACCACCAATGCCTGGGCCAGCGATGAAATGATCACGTATGAAATGGCGATCAAGCAGGGCTTCTTCGCTATCTGCAGTCGTCACATTGAACAGATCACCGGTCGCAAGGCGCTCAGCTTTGCCGAAGTGGTTGAGTTGCATCGCAACAGCTGGGAGAAATAATCTGCACGTGAAGTAACCATCAACAACGTTGTAATCATAGGGAAATAAGAAAATGAAAAAGGCAATAACACATCTGCTTCCATTGCTCGCGCTGGCGCTTTCCAGTCAAGGCAATGCACAAACCAGTCACTTCAACGGCGGCACCGGTCTCGTCGACATCCCCTGCATTACGCTGTACAAAAATGGCGTGGCAGTACCGGGCAACGGTGGCAACCCGTATCGCGTGCGTGCGCAGTTGAAGGCCATCAACGCCCAGCAATTTTCGGTCGCCGGCCTGTTGCCAGCCATCACCGGCGATGAATGCGTCGCCCGTTTCGATCAGGTCGCGGGGCTCTACACCGATGTGGTCAATGTCGGCGACAACGCCTACGAGATCACCATGAAGATCGATACCAACAATGTTTTCTCACTCACCTCGCACAAGGTGGTGGGACCCGCCAAGACATCGATGTGGGTCGTCAGCAATGGCGAGAACACCGTTTATATCGGTGGCACCATTCACATCCTGCGTCCTGCCGATCATCCGGTGCCGCGTGCCTATGACGAGGCCTATGCGAAGGCATCGAGCGTGTACTTTGAACTCGACATGGACAACCCGGCGGAACTTGGCGTTGGCCTTACCCAGGGCCAGGTGCAGATCATGGTGCGGGATCCGGAAGTCCAATCGCTGAAGAACGTGCTGAGTTCTGAGGCCCACGGCGCGCTGTCAATCCATCTCGGCAAGAAAGGCATCCAGATGCTGCAGGTCGATACCTGGTCAGCGCAGATGGTGGTCAATGTCTTCGTCACGCCAGACTTGAGAATAGCCGCTGGCGCCACTGCCACTGGTGTTGATGCAACTTTTGCCAATAAAGCCATTGCAGACAAAAAGCCGGTATTCGGGCTCGAGAGCTTCCAGTCGCAGATAACGCTGCTGCATGCGCTGAACGAGGGCCGCGAGAGTGAACTGGTGCTGGAATCGCTGGCAGCGCTGGAGGATGGCAGCGCACCGGTGGAAATCGGCAAGCTGATCAACGCCTGGCGGCTGGGTGATGTTGCCTACATCCAGAGCGAATCAGAAGAAAATCGTGCAGAGAGTGCACGCGACTATGATCTGGTGCTGACCAACCGCAACAATGCGTGGCTGCCGCAAATCGAAGCTTTGTTGCGATCACCGGAAACCGAACTGGTGCTGGTGGGTGCTGCCCACATGGCGGGCCCGGAAGGACTCGTGGCCTTGCTGAAAAGCCTTGGTTACAACGTGCGCAAATACTGAGTCCGCTGCCAACCCGACGTGCGCTTTTCCATTCAGCCACGATTAAGCAATGTGGCAACTGTGTGAAATTCCAGCTGCTGATGGAGAACAATCAGGCAATCTTCCAAGCCTGACCGTTGACCATCAGCAGCAGACCTTATGATCGGCGCCTTCATCCCTGCTGCGCCAACATACCGGCAACACGCGCTTACCACACACTGAAAATTCCATGCTGAAGAAATCCCCGACCCTGCTGCTGTGTGCTGCAGCACTTGCTTTTGCCACTCCTGCCACTGCGCAAACCACAGTCTTCAATGGCGCCACCGGTAACGTCGATATTCCGTGCATTGCCTTTTACCGCAATGGCGAACCTGTGCTCGGTGAAGATGGCTCGCACTACCTGCGCGGCGTGCAGCTGCACACCAATAACGCGCAACAGTTTGACCTTGCCGCCGTGCTGCCGCCGATTACCGGCGACGAATGTCTTGCTGCCTTTGACAGCGGCAGTGGCTTGTATACCGACATCGTCAACGTGGGCGACACTGCTTATGAAGTTGTGCTGCAGCTCGGTGCAGGCAACGTGCTGACGCTGATAGCACACCGCAACGTCGGCCCTGCCAAAACATCGCTGTGGGTCGTCAGCAACGGCGTGAACACTGTCTATCTCGGTGGCACCGTCCATGTGCTGCGGCCGTACGATCATCCGTTGCCGCGGGCTTACGACGAAGCCTATGCGAAAGCATCGGTGCTGTATTTCGAGATCGACATGGACAACCCGAGCGAAACCGGCGCAAACCTGACGCAGAGCGCCGCACTTCAGTTGCTCAGGGATCCGCAAGGCAAGCGCTTGAATCAGGTGCTGAGTCCAGCCACTTATAGCCGGCTGTCGAACTATCTTGCCGGCAAGAGCATTCCAGTTGCGAATGTCGAGACATTTTCAGCACAAATGATCGTCAATGCCTTCATTACGGATGACTTCAAGAACCAGGCAGGCGCCACCGCCAATGGCGTGGACCTTACGTTTGCCAACAAGGCGAAGGCCGACCGCAAACCGATTTACGGACTGGAAACTTTTCAATCGCAGATGACAATGATTCAGGCCCTTGATGAAGGCCGCGAGGATCACCTGATAACGGAAAGTCTCAATGCACTGCAGGATGGCAGTGCCCCGGCAGATCTTGCATCGATAATTCAGGCCTGGCGGCTGGGCGACATCAGCACCATACAGGCCAGCATGGAAGAACTACGCAGTGAAAGTGCGCGCGACTACGCGCTGGTGTTGACCAACCGCAACAACGCCTGGCTGCCGCAGATCGAAGCGCTATTGCAGTCGCCGGAAACCGAACTGGTGCTGGTCGGTGCTGCCCATGTCGCCGGGCCGGAAGGACTGGTCACGCTGTTGAAGAATCGCGGTTACAGCGTTCGGAAGTATTGAGCGTTCCGCTACTTCAATACTTCCAGCGCATCCAGCGTGACCAGGCTGCCATAGATTTGCGAACGCCCGTCTATCTGCGCCGGCAACACCGTAATCTTCAACGTATGGGTCCCATAAGGCAGTACCGACGAGCTGTAGACAGCTCTGGAGGGATCACGCACGGAAAAATCACTGCCGTGCAGGTCAATGCGTTGCGCTGGCCCACCATCGAGCGACACGTCTGCAACACCGCATTCCCAGCAGCGTCCGGCCAGCCAGCGGATGCCCGTGCCTTCGAAGGTATAGCTTGCCGTGCTGCCTGCACTACCTGTCGCAGCAACGGTGGCCCAGTGCCACCTGGGCTCATAGGCAGCCGGGTCAATCACGTTGGTGCCGCCCCACGAGCCGGTGTACACGATGCCGGGGTTCGAGTTGTCGATACGGGTCATCGAAGCCGTAACACTGTTGTCGACTTTGAACATCGTCCAGCCTGAACGGCCATCATTGCGGGCGCCATCCTGGGCAGTGACCTGCACGATGTGGTTACCGTCATGCAAGCCAGTGGTATCGAGCGTAGCGGTATAGGGCGCAGTGCTATCGTTGATGGTCTCCACACTGTAGGCGTGGTACTCCACCAGGAACTGCACATTCGCGATGCCGCTTTCGTCACTGGCCGCGCCAGCAAGTTCAATCGTGCCAGAGACAGTGCTCCCTACTGCTGGCGACGTGAGCGTTACCACCGGACGCGTCTGATCACCATGTCGCACAGTCACCTCACTGTAGGGCGAGGACCCACTGTTGCCGGCAGCGTCGAAGGCCAACACACGAATCAGATAGCTGCTGCCGCCGGGAATAGCACTGGTGTCCCTCGTGATGGCATAAGGTGCCGTGGTGTCTTCACCAATCAGCGTATCGCCGGCAAAGAACCGCACCCGCGTAACCGCTGTCAGCGTGTCACTCGCCTCAGCAGTCAACGTCACCATGCCAGTCACAATATTGTCGGGATACAGCGGTGAAGTCAGCCGCGCCACCGGCGGCCAATCATCCTGCATCGCCGCTGGCTCCTGCGCATCCGGCATACGGACATCGCCATTTTCAATATCAAAGGCGTCGACAACGAGGTAGTCGCCATAGGCATTACCCATGAAGCCGCTGGCTTGCACGGTGAAGCTGTGCTTGCCCGGTGCGAGGCCGCTGACGCTGTACATTTCGACTTGCGGCGTTGTGCCAGTGCCCTTCCATGTCTGTACAGATACATTCACCAGTTTGCCGTCTACCCACACGCGCGCCATGCCCTGCGCGCAGCTGCAGTTATAGCCAATCCATTTGATGCCAGTGCCAGTGAAGTAAATCGTCGCCCAGGCGCCGATGCGTTTGGTGACGCCAACGCGACCACCGCTGACACTGCTGTCACTGACTGCGAACCACTCAGCACTGCGCACGATGGAGGGATGGGATTCTTCAATGCGGACAGTAGCTGCGTCGAGAGTGCCGACAGGCATCATCGACAGCAGCAAGACGAACAAGAACGCGAAGGCAGACTTGTACATGAATTCGCGGCCTCGTTGGCTTACTTCAATATCTCAAACGCATCGACGTACACCAAATCCTCGGTCTGGGTAGGACGGATGGTTGGTTCCTGCACAACAAGGGTCAACGTGTGAGTACCAAAGGCAAGTACAGGCGAAGCATAGACAACCTGCGCCCGCTGCCCCCGATCACTTATGCCAGTGTCGCTGTATAGCGGAATGCGCTGGGGCGGCGCACCATCAATGGAGACCGTCGCCGCTCCGCACCGGTCGCACAACACCCCGATCCAGCGGATGCCGGTTCCCTCGAACGTAATGCTGGCGGTCGCACCGGCCGTTTTGGCGACTCTCGCACTGTCCCAATGAAAAACCGGCCCAGCCGCTGAGCCGCCGGTCTGCAGATTCCATTGGCCGGTGTACGTGATCAATGGATCATCGTCATGCACGCGCACCATGCCAGGCTGGAGCGCGTTGTTCACATTGATCGTGATCGGCTGGGCATCGCCGGTATTGCCGGCACCATCAATGGCTTGCGCGCCGAGCTGATGTTTGCCGTCCAGCCATGTGGTTGTGTCGGACGACACTGTAAAGGGAGCGCTGGTGTCTGTACCAAGCTCTACCGTATCGAGATGCAGTTTCACCTGCGCGATGCCACTGGCATCACTGCCAGCGGCTGTTATTTCAATCGTGCCGGACAGTGTGCTGCCCGCGATCGGGGAAGTGATCGCCACCTGCGGTCGGGTGCCGTCTTCATGTTGCACGGTAACGTCGCTGCGCGCCGACCGACGGCTGTTGCCGGCGGCGTCATAAGCGACTGCACTGATCGAATAAGTCGAGCCACTGGGAATACCACTGGTGTCGCGTGTAAAGGAATACGGTGCAGTGCTGTCGAAGCCGATGAGTGTCGTACCCGCGTAGAACTCCACCCGCGTCACGTCGATGTTATCAGTAGCATCAGCAGTCAGCGTGACTCGGCCTGTCACGATGTTGTTGGGGTACACCGGTGAGGTCAGCGTTACGCGTGGCGACTCCACGTCAGGCGAGCGAATGTTGCCGCCTTCGATATCAAAGGCGTCCACTACGACATAGGGCGCAGGACCGTTGGATTCCAATACTTCGATATCCAGGCTGTGGATTTGGCCGAACGCAAGGCCACTGACGCTGTACATTTCAACCTGGGCCGCCTGCGGACCTTCGCCCCAGGTATAGATATCTTTGACCACTTTGCCGTCGAGTCGAATGCGTGCATATCCCTGCGCGCACTGGCAGCGATAGCCGATCCACTTGATGCCAGTGCCCGTGAAATAAAGATTTGCGCGTGCGCCGGGAGTTTTCGACACCCCTACCCTGCCGCCGCTGACGCTGCCATCGTCCACCGCGAACCAACCGGGCGTGCGGACAATGTCAGGATGGGATTCTTCGATGCGCACTGTCTGTGCGTGCGCAAGCTGCAGGGGCATCAGTGCGAGAACCAACGACGTGAATAGCGGTACTACCAACAGCTTCAAAACATAAGGCATCTTCATTGATCAACATCCATAAGTGAGGCGTGCATTACTTCAGTATTTCAAACGCATCGACGAACACTGAATTGCCATTGAAATTGGCAGGGCGCGTTATTCCAGAATTT